>CALFTN010000011.1 GCA_937916395.1 uncultured Clostridia bacterium
CTCTAATCCAGAATTTACATCAAGTGTAATTACAGCTTATGCAAGAGCAGCTTATCGCCTTAATAAAGAGGGTGAAAGCGGTTGTAAAACTGTGTTTGATATTGCACCAAAATATCTTTCTGTTAAGTCAAATGAAGAACTCAGAGCAAGCTTGCTTTGATTGAATGTAGAATGCAGGATTTCGGAAATGCTACGCATTTGATTATATTTATAGTTGTAAATAGATTTTAATAATAATTTTTGGTTGACAATAGATTTTAGTTGTAGTATATTATAAATGAACAAGGAACTATCCGATAGACGGTTAGCTCCCGTTTGGCAATAATTTAGATAATCGCCTTATGTGAGAGTCAGGCGATTATCTTTTTTCTTTTATGACAAGGATATAACCAGTGCAAACAACTATAAATAAGATTGCTCCAATTATGTATTCCATTGACATCACTCCTTTCACCTTGAAAAAGGCTTGGGAGCGAGATTTAACCGCCTACCGTTTGAGGATAGTTCCAAGGGAGATTAACTCCGTGAATTATTATACAATAAACTAAAAATAAATTCAATACCGAAAGAACAAAAATTCTGTTATAAATTAAGTTTTCATTAATATAAATATCAATGGGTGATATAAATGAAAATATTAAAACTTGGTAGTCGTGGTACGGATGTTTATATTCTACAGCTCGCATTAAATAGAGCTGAATATTTAAATGAAGAGCCTGATGGTGTTTTTGGTGCTCGAACACTTAACGCTGTTCTAAATCTTCAGGGAGATAATAATTTAAAACAAGATGGAATTGTTGGTGTGCGTACATGGAATGCCTTGTTGCCTTATTTAAAGGGGTATATAATACATAAAGTTATGCGTGGCGATACCTTGTGGAAAATTTCTCAGGAGCATAATACAAGTGTTACCAGAATTTTAAGAGCAAATCCAAATATAAATCCTGATAATTTACGAATTGGTTCAAATTTAATTGTACCGTTTTCATTTATGGTGGTGCCTACAAATGTACCTTATACCTATCAATTGCTCATATTCATTCTTGAAGGATTAGAGGTGAGATATCCATTCTTGATGGGCGGAGCCATCGGTAGAAGTGTAATGGGTAAAAATATTCCTGTTATGAAGATTGGTAATGGCACAACAGAAGTCTTTTATAATGCCTCTCACCATGCTAACGAGTGGCTTACAACACCGGTGCTTTTAAAATTTCTTGAGGAATATGCTGAAAGTTATATTAGTGGAGAGGATATTTTTAATACCAGTTCCAAAACACTTTATAACAAAGCAAGTTTATATATTGTGCCTATGGTTAATCCTGATGGAGTGGATTTGGTTAATGGGGTAGTTCCTAATGGAGTTTTTTTAGAAAAGGCTATAAGATTATCGCAAAATTATCCTAATATATCATATCCTAATGGTTGGAAAGCCAACATAAATGGTGTTGATTTGAATTTGCAATATCCAGCAAATTGGGAAAGAGCAAAAGAAATTAAATTTTCACAAGGCTTTACACTTCCTGGCCCAAGAGATTATGTTGGAACAGAACCATTAATGGAACCAGAGGTGCGTGCTGTTTATACCTTTACAAGAAATCACGATTTTAAACTGACACTTTCTTATCACAGTCAAGGTGAAATCATTTATTGGAAATATTTAGATTTTGAGCCACAAAGCTCAAGAAGAATTGCTGAGTATTTTGGCGAAGTTAGTGGATACGCAGTTGAAGAAACACCTTATTCATCTGGCTTTGCAGGGTATAAAGACTGGTTTATAGAAACTTATGACCGACCAGGCTACACTATAGAAATTGGAGTGGGAATGAGCCCATTACCACTTTCGCAATTCAATAAAATTTATAATGATAATATTGGTATTTTAGTTGGGGGAATAACTGAAATATAAAAAAGAACTGGCTTGAAAAATTCAAGTCAGTTCTGTTATTTTGCTTCAGTTTATTTTACGCCACCGAAAATATCACTTTCTATATAATCAACACCTAACATTCTGCAGAAGTTGAGAGCAAAGAGATTGTTTGCAGTCCAAAGACCAACCTTTAAACCTTTATCGTGGAATTCTTTAACCATCTCTTTTGTTGCTATTTTATAATCTGCATCAATATCAAAGCCGTAGTCAAAGCATCTTCTGTAATCGCCACATCCTTTGCCGTATGTGAGCATAATGTTAAGTTCAGGGAATGCTTCGTGGGCTTTAATAAGATTATCAAATTCAAATGACTGAAGTGAACATTTTGATAAATCGTATTTTTCTTTTGCTAAATTAAAAAGGTTGTTAATCTGTTCGTCAGTCCAGTCACCTTTAAGCTCAATAAAACAAATCATATTACCTTGCTTGCAGATATCAATATATCTCTCAAATGTGCAAAGATAGCACACTTCGTCAGATTTATCGTTATATATAGGTTTCTGTGTTAATTCAACATATGTTGAGTCAGCAACAAGTAATTCTGTGCCATCCTGAAATTTAACTTCGTCGTTGTGGTTAACAACAAAAACTCCATCTTTTGTGATTCTTACATCAGTTTCAATACCACCAGAACCATTTTTTATAGCACTTATAAATGCAGCTTCTGTGTTGCCAGGGTGTTTGGCACTATGACCACGGTGCGCAATCATACAAATATCTTTATGTTTTTGTTCATTTGCTTTATGAATACCAAAAAGAGCAGCCGCACCAGCACCAGCTGCTACTAATAATGCTTTACGTTTCAATATAAGTCCTCCTTAAAACTTCCAATAATTAATGTAGTATAATAATAACACTCTCAAATTCTATTGTCAATAACGTCAATTTATGTTAAAATTTTAAAAAAAGTAATATCAGGGTGATTTTATGAAACTTCTTATTGCATCAGATATTCACGGCTCGCAAAAATATTGTAACAGATTGGTTGAACAATATAAAAAAGAAGAGTGTGATAAATTGATTCTTTTGGGCGATATTCTATACCATGGTCCACGTAATGATTTGCCTGAGGAATATAATCCAAAAGGTGTTATAGCCTTGCTCAACGCTATTAGCGATGAGGTGTTAAGTGTTCGTGGTAACTGTGAGGCAGAAGTAGACAATATGGTTTTGGATTTTGATGTCTTAGCAGAATATGCTATTCTTTATATTAAAAACAGGCTTGTTTTTCTTACACATGGTCACAAGTGGAACCCAAAGAATATGCCGAAGCTAAAGACGGGTGATATTCTTTTTAATGGTCATACACATGTGAGTAAAATAGAAAAAATCGGTGGTGTTTTATATGTGAACCCTGGCTCTGTTTCAATACCAAAAGAAGAAACACCGAGAGGGTATGTAATATTGACAGAAAATGAGGTAATACACAAAGCTTTGAACGGAAATATTCTAAAACAATATTCTTTACAAGAAGAAAACGAACAAAGTGTCGAATAAATCGACACTTTTCTTTGTTTTGTAGAAGATAACTAAAACCGATTGACTAAAAAGAAAAAATATGTTTAAATTGTAACGTGTATAATAAATAATTTATACCATTGTATTTAGAGGAGGCAAATTTATGAAGAAAAAACGCCAGGAAAAACAAAGAAGTATCGGCTACGTAATGGCTCGTATGGGTTTCCTTATGGTTATTGTTGGTATGGTGTGGATTTCTATTATTGCAATAGCATCAAACTTTATAGCAACTAAAAACCTTGTTTCTGAGGAGCTTCTTAGTGTTGCTTCAACTGCATCAAGAAGTGTTCAGTGGGAATTACAATCCTATATCAATTTAGCTGAGGCGATTGCTACAGATTCATATCTTGTATCTGGTGAGCATTCTGCACAGGAAAAACAGTCTCACATAGCTGAAAAAGCAGCATCACACGGCTTGCTCGGCGGTGATATGCTTGATACTAGTGGTATTGGTTTGGATGGAACAGATTACAGTGCATCAGAATCATTTCAAAAAGCTTTAGGTGGCGAAGTGTTTGTTTCAGTTCCAACAGATGTTGGTAATGGTACAAAAATGATGTTTATCGCTGCTCCTATTTGGGCAAATGGTGTTGAAGGTTCTAATGTAGTGGGTGTTATTTATCTTATTCCATCTCCCACAGTTTTAGACGATATTGTTAAATCTATAAAATCAAGTGCAAATGGTATTACAAATATTCTTGATAATACTGGTGCTGTTATAGCAACCTCTGCAGTAACAGAAGAGGGTGAAGCAAAAGAAGAAACTGAAGTTACAGTTAATGCTTCTGAATCAGAAATGGCTACATATATGGAGCTTAATGCTCGTATGATTTCTGGTGAAAGTGGCTCTGAAACATATGATTTTGGTGGCAAATCTTACTTTACAGCTTATGCACCTATTGCAGGTACAAATGGCTGGTCTATAGCTTTAACTTCACCTTATGCTGATTTCTTAAGTAGTGTTGCTACAGTTTCGCTTATAATTTTTGCTTGTATTATTGCTATTGGTCTTTTTGCACTTTATATTGCAAACAGACTTGGTAAGAAAATTGGCGCTCCAATGAGCCTTTGTACAGCAATCATCAATGGTATTGGCATTGGTGATTTTAGTAAAGAAGCTCCTGTTGTCAAGAGAAAAGACGAAACAAGACTTCTTGCAGAGGCTACCGGTAAGGCAATTCACGAATTAAAAGAAATCGTTTATGATGTTACACGTGTTCTCAGCGCAGTTGCTGATGGTGATTTAACAGTTGATGTTGACGAAAAAGCAGAAATGTATGTTGGTGATTATAAAGAAATTTATGAATCACTCAAGAGTATAAAAACAAGCCTTCAGGCTACAATGGAACAAATAGATACAGCAGCAGAGCAAGTTACATCTGGTTCAGAGCAAGTTTCTATTGGTGCTTCTAACCTTTCAGAAGGTTCTACAAGCCAGGCTTCTTCAGTTGCTCAGTTAGCTTCAAATATCCGTACAATAGCAGATTTGATTAATGCAAATGCTGATGATGCAGCAAATGCTTCTGGCTTAACTAACAAAGCTGGTCAGGCAATGGGTGATGCTAATGTTTCAATGGAGAGTCTTGTTACAGCAATGAATGAAATTGCAGAGCTTTCAGAAGAAATTAAGAAGATTAATAAGACTATTGAAGATATTGCATTCCAGACAAATATTCTTGCACTTAACGCTGCAGTTGAAGCAGCAAGAGCAGGTGCTGCTGGTAAGGGCTTTGCAGTTGTTGCTGACGAAGTTAGAAACCTTGCAGGTAAATCACAAGAAGCTGCAAAGAGCACAACAGAGCTTATTGAAAATACAGTTCTTGCAATTCAAAAGGGTAATGAATTAGTTGCAGATGTGGCAACTAAGATGAGCGATGTTTCAGCTTCTGCTGGTGCAGTTGCTCAGATTAATGGTAAGATTTCTGAAGAAAGTAAAAACACCGCAATTTCTATTAATGAAATTACTGTTGGTATTGACCAGATTTCAAATATTGTTCAGACTAACTCGGCAACTAGCCAACAATCTGCAGCTGCTGCAGAAGAACTTGCTGGTCAGGCTAATACACTTAAAAATCTTATTGAGGCATTTAAATATTAATTTAGTCAATAAAAAGTCGGTAGTAAAACTACCGGCTTTTTTTATCTTCGTATGGAGTATAGTTTTTTCTTATTGTTGAGATTTGTTTTTTAAGGAGAACTTTTACATTTTTCTGGTTACAACTACTAAAGAGTGCGTAATAGCTTCTGAATTCGTTGTAGCGTTTTTCAGGACATTTATTAGACTTACTAGACATTATTCTGTCGAAGAGCGAAGTTTCAGTATCAGAAGTTTTTGGGTCGAAGGTTGTATCTGCAAGCTTCGAAAAGGAGGATAACTGAAAGTCGCTGTCTGGTTGGAATTCAAATATATACTGAAGGCATGTGGCTAAGAAATATTGAACGGTCATTTCTTCTTCAGGCGTGATGTTACCAGTGAAGGTCATAAGGTATCTTACAAAGCTATTAACATCGGCAGATGAATTAACATATTTTCTGAATGAATCGTTTCTTTCCTCTGCCTTATTGAGCCTTTCGGTGAGCTCGAAAATTGTTTGGTTTTCTTTCTTTTTAGCGTGATAGTATTTTGGAGCGAGAGTGTTACTTTTAACTGTTAAAGTGATGCTTGTTATGGTCGGGTCAGAATCCACGTCTGAAAAAGAAGGGGAGAGTGCATTTTGTAAAATAGTACCTACAGCTCTTGCCCCTGTGTTGAGCTCGGTTGCCATTTCTGCAATTTTTTCACAAGCTTTTGAGTCAATATTTAATTTTACATCAGAAATTTTAAAAAGCTCGGCATATTTTTCTATATAAGAGCCCTTTGGAAATTTTAAAAGTGCTGTAAAATCTTCTTTTGTAAGTGGTGGAATGTAGTGAATAGCGCCTATTCTGCCTAAAAGCTCACTATTGAAGCCGTATTCTCTTATGTCATCTAAGGTTGCATATTTTAAATACTCGTTATCATCTTCATTTATAGTGTTGTTAACAAACCCAATTGTGTTTCTGCCTTTTTTACGTTCTTTAATTATATCATCAAGTCCGTCGAATGCTCCTGAGAAGATAAAGAGCATTTTACTTGTGTCTATAAAATCGGTTCGGCTGGTTCCTAAATCGCACGAAATTCCTTTGCCTTCAATAACCTGTAATAAGTTAAATTGTGGGTTGGAGGTTTCGTTTGGCCTGAATTTCATTTTGCAGAATTCATCAATTATTACTATACTGCTGCTGAATTTTTCTTCGTCAGGGCAAGCTTGCTTGGCTAAACTAAAAAGCTGACTTAAGGTTGTGCCCTTGTACCCCTCAGGACTTAATGCGCTGGAGTCTATTGTGAATACATTAAGACCTGCCACATCGGCTAAGGATTTTATTAAGTGTGATTTACCGCAACCCGTTCTTGCTAAAACTAACAAAGAACTGTTTGGTAATGAATCGGGGGATACACCTGACTCTATTGCGACAAGCTTTCTTAAATGAAGCGTAATTAGAGAAGCGAGTTTGTCTAAGGTTTCTTTCTGAGTTTCGAGTGGAACAATTTTTTTAGAGGCTTTTTTTATGAGAGTTTCTTTGGAGATATACTTCATATTTCTCGCTCCTTTCAGGTGTTTTTTTATTTAGTTAAGACAATTTATTCTGCCTTGTATGGCGTGTATTTCACTGATATTTTTAAAACGTTCTTGAGAATCATTCCTGGCGTTTTCTCATTTTTATAGATGCAAAAACGGTCGTAATATAATATTAAATCTGAGTTGCTTTGGTCTGTGTTTTCTTCTAAATGGCCTTTTATGAAGAAATCAAAGAGTGAGTCTTTATATTCCTTTTTTGTTGTGTCATCTCTTAACATAATAGCTAAGAAAACGAGGTTTTCTAAGTTACATTCTTCCTCTGGCGAGGTTTTTATTGTGTAGCTTATAGCCGTTTGTAAAAAGTAGAAGAGCACCAATTCGTCTTCTGGTGAAAGCTTTTTTAATGGCTTCATTAGATGAGTTATGAATTTATCTGCTTCAGTCGGTGTTTTGGTATATTCAAGGAAAGATTTTGTAAAAAGCTTTTTATCGACTGATTTGATTTTATCTTCTACAGTTTTTAGAAAACGTAAAACCTCGTCGGAAAAGGATTTACGATTAACAAACTCCTCAGAAGCTGATTCCTGATAACCACCATTATCGTTATTAATCTCGATTTGTAATTCAAGCGGGAGTTCTGAGTAATTGTAAAAAGGAAAACTGTTTCGGGTGACTCTCATATTTACTGCTCCTTTCGTTGTAGTTTAAATTGTTTATTGCTCTTCAGGGGGCTTGTAGTTGCTGATAATTGTCCAGATGTGATTAGTGATTATATCCGGTGAATATTCATTTCGTATTTCATTAAAAAGCTCGTAATAGTATTTTAATTCGTTATGGTCTCTTAAATTTGCTATTCTTATGACTTCTTTTAAAAATACGTCATAGAGTGGCTCTTCAATGTCATCATCAAAGGCTTGCTCGCGTTTTAGGGAGTCTGCCATTAAACCAAGGCTTATAAAGTCAAAATCGCTTTCTGGCTGACATTCATTTACATAATGAAACGTTGTCTGTAAGAAGAGGAAGAGTAACAATTCTTCATCAGGCGGTATTTCACTTATAAGCCCTATGAGGTGCTTTGTGAATTTATAAATATCAGGAGGATTTTTGATATATTTGTTAAATGTGATTTTGTGCCAATTATCATCTTCGGTAAGGTTAAGTTCACCAGCTATGATTTTTTCTAAAGTATCGTTACTCATATTCTCTACTCCTTTTAGTTTTTGTTTTGGTTTCTGTTTTCGCCCACCTTTCCTGGTGGGCTTTCACCAGCAGATGTTTATTAAGGTTTATGTTAGTCATTGTTCTTACTCCTTTCAGTTTTAGTTTTTATTGTCGCCCACCTTTTCTGGTGGGCTTTCACCAGCAGATGTTTATTAAGATTTATGTTAGTCATTGTTCTTGCCCCTTTTGTTGTTTGGTTCTTATTTACGCCCACCTTTTTTGGTGGGCTTATACCAGCAGAAGAAGTTTTACTGTGATTGACATTTCGTTTTGCCCCTTTCGTTTGTGTCTTGTGTTTCTTTCTGTCTATATAATAACACAGAAAAAATTAAATTCAACTTACTGTCACATTTAAATAGTCATATTGACAAAAACGCTTGAAAGTGATAAAATTTACTTATAAAACAATAGGGGGCAATATTGTGACAAACGTTGAAAAATATAAGGTTTTGATAGATGAAAGTAAAAAATATCAAGATTTGATAGAAAATTTAAAGAACCAGGTTTATGGTTATAATGTTTACTTAACACATCTTGCTGTGCGTGGTTTTCCTCAGTTTTCATTTAAAGAGGGTTCTAAAGAATTTAAGGTTATAAATAAATTTATTGATGATATAACAGGCTATTATAAGTCATTTGATGAAAGTGTATCGTATATTTTCTCTTATGAGTTTTCAGAAAAAGATGTTGTTACTATAAAAAATATGCTTTATGTAATAATAGGCTTTTTAATGAGTGAATGTCGAAAAGAGGATTATACCTTTTTAGGTGTTATAAAGCTTTTAAAAACATTTATGGGGAATATTTCTTCTGAATATAACAACGATAAGACAAAAAGTGTGTTTTACAGAATATGGGAAGGAATGTCTGAAGAAAGTAAAAAAGATATGCCTGATATTTTAAATAATGCGTTTGCCCAGTTGTATGAGGATTTTGATTATAATTATTTAAAACGTATTGCAGATGGCTTATGGCATTGTATTCGTTTTTATCTTTATGATAATAAATTGGAATACACAGGCGATCCTTTTATGATGATGGCAACGAATGATCTTATATTAGAAATTTCTGAAAGACTTTCTAATATAAAAGAAAATAAAAAAGCACATAAATCAAGATTGGAGCGTGATTTATGTGACTGATAACAAAGAATACAGTATCTGGCGTGAGAATTTTTTAGGTGTTTTTCGGCAGATTTCTACTGATGAAGATTTTAAAAAGTTAGCCACTTTTTATCCTTATAATGATTATACTTATAATAAATGCAAGCAACGAAAAAATAATCTATTGAGAAGTGGTAACAGAAACATATATCTTGACGACTTATATGCAATTTCTCAGTTTTCTGATAAAACACCCGACAATTTGTTGTTAGGGCATAATAATATTGCGTTTTTTTGGTCAGAATTATCAGGTGAAAATCTTTTTTCAGAGGATTTAATAGAAAAAATAGTTAAGTCGATTAAAAGCGACAAAAATTACAGATCAATTTATATCCCTAAACAAGCCGAAGATTTCTTATATTATGCAAAATCCGTTGTTTATGAAGTGAATGACAAAAAAATAAGACGACCAATTTTTAATATAAATGATAATACACTCGATTTTAAAATGACCGGGAAAACAGATTACAGCTATAATCCACATCTTTTCTATGGTGGCGATGCTTATGATGTTTTGTGTGAATATATAAATGAATTAACCAAAGACGACTTTTCTGAATGTAAAACAGAAGATTTCGAAGCGTTTATTGAAACTGTGGGCGTTTATCTTGATACTGGTAAATGTGAAGTGGATAAAGATAACAAAGATATTGATTTTATAATTAAAAACTGGGTCTGTAACTGCACATTATGGCTTTTGCTCTCTTATATTGCAGATACATGTGAAAGATTGAACGAGGATGTAGAATATTATTTAAGAAAAAACAAAGAAGTTGTAATTTTTATGATTAAGCTTTTTGCTTTTGGTACCAAGGTAACTAAGCAGAAACGAATTATAAACGAAGAAACAAAAGAAAAAACGAGAATAAGATATGCGGCATATCTTGGTTGTAATAATGAAAAGCTTGAAAATGTGAATGAGGCTTATGATTATTACTACGATGAAATAGAATATAAAGCTGCAAGTATTTCTGATATGCAAAAATCTTCATTGTCGGAAATTTTAGATTATGAATTAAGGTGAGAATATGAAAGATTATGAATTCAAGGGTAGATGGATAGCGGCTTCAACTGATGTTGAAGATAGATTTGCTCCACTTTTTAAAAAAGTGTTCAAATTAGAAAAAATAATAAAAAACGCCACACTTTATATTTGTGGTTTAGGTTTTTTTGAAGTTAAAATCAATAACCTCTTACCAGACGATAGCGTATTAAATCCGACACACTCTCAATATAGCAGTACAGTGTATTACAGAGCATTTGATGTTACTACACTTTTAAAACAAGAAGAAAATGAAATTATTGTTGAACTTGGTAACAGTTTTTTTAACGAGCCGACAACAGTCTGGAACTGGCATATTGCCTCATGGAGAAATACGCCAAGATTAATTTTAGATTTAGTAATTGAGTATACCGATAATACTACTGAAATAATAAAAAGTGATGAGACTTTTAAGGTTGCAATTAATGGTATTATTACAAAAAACAGTATTTACTGTGGCGAAATTCACGATATGAGAAATAATGAACCGGAATTTAAAGATGTTATTTTAGTGGAAGCTCCAACTGGTAAGCTTACCTTACAAACGTCAGAACCAATAAGAAGAATTAAAGAATATAAGGTTGAAGAAATAAAAAAACAGCCTGATGGTTCATATATTTTAACTGCACCGGAAATGATTACAGGTTGGGCAAAAATTAAATTTAATGTTCCCAAAGATACAAAAATTACTGTTACATATATGGAGCAGTTAAAAAAAGACGGTACATTTCAGAAAATTGGCAAACGTGAGGGGCACGATGGCAACTGGTGGCCAGAGGATTACATTCAGCATGACACATTTATAAGTAATGGTGAAGAATGCTTTTTTGAGCCAAAATTCAGCTATAAGGGCTTTAAGTATATTGAGATTGCTGGTTGTCCTACTGAAATTAAAAATGAGGATATTGTGCTTTATAAAATAGCAAATGATGTTGAGTTTATAAGTGAGTTTAATTGCTCGAATAAAATTATTAATGATTTGCATAATTTAATGCACAGAACTATTCTTAACAACCTTCAGGGCAAACCAACCGATACACCTGTTTGGGAGAAAAATGGCTGGCTTGGTGACCTTAACTGTGGTCTTACATCTATGATGTATAATTTTGACTTGAAGCTCTTTTTAGAAAGCTTTGTTACCACAATGAATGATTGCTTTAATGAATTTAGCTCTGTTCCTGTTATGGTACCAAGTGCGAATTGGGGTTGGGAAAATTCTCCTGTGTGGAATACAGCATTTGTTTTTACAGCAGAAGCCCTTTTGCGTTTTTGTGACCACAAAGAATTTGTGAAGAGTGTATACGAAAATCTCGTGAAATTTAGCAAAAATCAGATTAAGGCACTTGAAGATAACGGATGGGCTTGGGGTACTCGTGGTCTTGCTGATTGGGTAGCTCCGGTAAATTGCGAAAACGAGGAGGTTGACCCTAACACTTCTGAAGGAGCAGAAATTTGTGGTACTGGCTTTGTTTATAAAATGCTAGAAAGTATGCTTTATATTTCAGATGTTTTAGGAATAAAAGAAAATAATAAAATATTTGAAGATGCGCGAAAAAACATTTATAGAGCATTTAACGAGAAGTTTTTAAATAAAGAAAAAAATATTTATGAAACTCTTTTTTGGGAGCAAAGGGGTAAAAGACAAAAATATCGTCAGACTTCAAATTTAGTTCCATTGGCTTTTGGTTTGGTTCCAGAAGAGTATAAAAAAGCTGTTTTTTCTAATCTTGTCGACGATATTAAGTGTAAAGGTTATCACCTTGACACAGGGTGTATTGGTACGAAATTTATCTTGCCGGTTCTTCTTGATAATGGCGATTATGCTACGGCTTATAAGGTTTTGACACAGACTACATACCCAAGCTGGGGCCATTGGCTTTCGTTCGGTGATACTACAGCATGGGAGAGTTGGGAAACAACAACACGCTCAAAGGACCATTATTTTCTTGCTACATACGATGAAATTTTATTTTCTCACTTTGCAGGTGTTTGTGATATAGAAAACGGATTTTTAACATTTTCAATTAAACCGATTTTTGATTGCGGTTTAGATTTTGTGAATTGTAAAATTAAAACACCACAAGGAATTTTAAAGGTTGAGTGGCAAAAAACAGAAAATAATAATTATAAAATAAATATTAAAATTCCAGAAAAATCTACTGTTAAACTTATTTTAAAAGAAAAAATAAACAGCACCGTAACTGGTGGAGAATACAGTTGGGTAATTTAAAAAAATCTCCCTATCAACTAATTAAAAAATTTGTTGATAGGGAGTTTTTTTTATATTTCTTCAAATAAAATTAATTCAGAAATCATAGGGAAATTTAAGTTTATTGAAATTCCATTGTTTATGAGTGAAAAACCAGAAATGTTAAATGAGACTCTATCGTTATCTAACCACATTTTATAATTTTTATTTATTGCTACACCCCTTGGTTTAATGCTGATTGAATTACCATTATTATTTTCGGTTGAAAATACAGTAATAGCACCTTTGGTTTTGTCAGGTGTGGCAATTTCTAAAACAGAGAAACCATTTTTATATGCTTCGTCAGTTTCAGGTGTGTGGTGATAAATTAAAGAAGTCGGTAAAATCGGACGTATGAAGTCTTTATAAATATCTGTGCTGTGTTTTACAAACTCTAAAAGGTCAGGATTTATTTCTGTTTTCACTGGTACAATTACATTTAAAGACATATGTGTGAGCATTGTGTTTCGCAATTGTAAATCGAGAGAGCCGTGTTCGTGACATCCCATTCCAGCAAAAAGTCGGTCAACTCTTTCTGGTGGTAAGCACATTGTCATTCCGTTTGTAATATAAATTGATTTTGGTGCTCTCTGACAATCTGAAACCCAGGTGTGATTAAAATTCTTCATCTGACCTAAATCGCATCTGCCACCGCCACCGGCACAGTTTTCGAAAATGACGCCAGGGAACTTTTTCTTTAAATTCTCATACATTTTATAAACTCTGTAAAAATGTTTAATTGTAAGACATTCTTTTATACCTGTACCCATGTCACGCATATTAAAATAATCGCGGTATGATGTGTTATAGTCAACTCTCAATAAATCTAATTTATATTCAGTTATAACTCTTTCTAATTCATTTTCGCACCAGGAGGCAGCTTCTTCGTTTGTAAAATCAATAAATCTTTCGGTTTGTTCATTAAAGGTGTTGTAAGAACGCCAGTCTAGCTTATTTTTAAATTCAGGGCAAAACTTTCCGAGAGATTCAACGTCCATCCAAAGACCGAATTTTAGACCTTGTGAGTGACAGTAGTCAACAATTTCAGTAATACCATTTGGGTAGAGTTCTTTATCTGGTACGTTAAGTCCGTTATAATTGCCCCATTCAACCTGCTCACCTTTGGGACATACCCAACCAGCATCAATTATAAACACTTCGCCACCCATTTTTTTGAATTGGTCGATATAATCCTTGCTTATTTCTTCACCCATATCAAGATGCTCTGCACCCATTCCACAACCTATGAGAAGATTTACAGGATTAATTTCTGGTGCATTTAAAACAGATTTTCTAACGTGAGAGTGTAATTCATTAACGGCTGTGTCAAGGTCCCCCTGAACTAACCCCATCTGAATTTCAGGAGAAACAAAGGTTTCGTGTGGTGTTATTACATATAATGGTTTATTACCTGTAATCTCTGCCTTGAAAGAAAGATGACAGTCGGTATTTTTCTGCCCATTCAAATCAAATGTAAAGCGACAACCACCGCTGAAGCTGAATTCTGAAACCCATATTTTGCCAGTTACGTTGTTTCTTAAAAATATAACTGGCTGACGGAATCGGTCACGATTAAAGCGAGTGTCAATTGAAGTAGAAACGGCATTTAATTTATGCCAGTTAAAAAATCCTTCTTCGCCCCATTTGTCACTATCAAAATAACCTATAGAATATATTTCGTCCGTAGCAACATCTGAAGAATAAACTTTATCACGGTCGAAGGTTTCAATTCCACCAGAAATAAGACTTAAACGGCTTAAATTCAAGTTGGTGTTGCCAGTATTTTCAATTTCAAAATATCTTGTGAAAATGTTAGTGCCATCTAAAAGGGTGTGTATTTTAATAATGATTGGTTTAATATTGCTTTTTAAAGTTAAAATACTTTCAATATTATCTTCGTTTTTTACAGTATTAAAATCAACGAAATCTAAATCAAAATCTACGCTCTGACCATCAATTTCAATATTAAAGGCATAAGGCTCGCAAAAATTATTTTTATTAAGTCTTGTTGGGAAGCTCATTAAAACGTTTAATGGATAGCCAGCGCTGTTGTAGCCTGAAGACAATAACGCACCATTATAAAATGTTTCTTCATAAACTAAAGTGCCACTTCTGTAAGAAATGACCTGTTCGTTTTCATTTTTATTTAGTGCAATATCAAAAAAATTGTGATTTGTCTGCATTAAAATACACCTCCTTAATTATGATTTGATTATAACAAATATAATCTTTTAAATCAATCATAATTGACACATATATTTAAAAATGCTATCATTGTTAAACAGATTAATTTTTATAGGAGCAATGCTATGAATTACCGCAAAGATAAAAATGGTAACGACTTGTCACTTTTGGGCTTTGGTTGTATGCGTTTTCAGAAGAAGTTCGGAAAAATTAATATGGAGCTTTGCGAAAGGCAAATTATGAATGCGTATAATAATGGTGTTAATTATTTTGATACAGCATTTATTTACCCTGGTAGTGAGAGCGCCATAGGTGAGGTTTTTGAGAAGAATAATATTAGAGAAAATATTTATATTGCAACAAAATTGCCACCACAATTAATGGTGAGTATTGATGTTTTAGAAAAACTTTTTAAAGAACAGTTAAAAAGACTAAGGACGGATTATATCGACTTTTATTTAATGCACATGATGAGTGATATAAAGGTTTGGGAGCGCCTTAAAAGCATTGGTATTGAAAAGTGGATTGAAGATAAAAAGGCGAGTGGGCAGATAAGAAATATAGGTTTTTCATATCACGGAAACACAGAAAAATTCTGTGAAATAGTTGATGCTTATAATTGGGATATGACACTTATTCAATATAACTATCTTGATGAACACAGCCAGGCTGGCAGAAAAGGTTTAGAATACGCTCACAGCAAGGGTATTCCCGTTATGATAATGGAGCCACTTCGTGGTGGTAAATTAGTTAATAATTTGCCGGATGAAGCAAAAGAGTTGTTTAAAAAACATCCAGTTCAGCATACTCCTGCACAGTGGGCTTTTAAATGGCTTTTTAGTCAGGAAGAGGTTACTACTGTTCTTTCTGGTATGAATTCTGAAGAAATGGTAACTGATAACATAAATACGGCTTCTACAACAAAAACAAGAGAAGTTACTGAGGTAGATGAAAAAATGCTCAGGGATGTTGTGAGAGCAATAAATCATAAAATGAAGGTTGGTTGCACAGGTTGCGGCTACTGCATGCCTTGCCCACAGAATATAAATATAAGTGGTACATTTTCGGCGTATAACACACATTTTACAGGTAATAAATTCTTAGGTTTTAAAGAGTATTTAAGAGCAACAGCGTTTGGTGGTAATGCTCCTGCATCTGCTTGTATAAATTGTGGTAAATGTGAAAGCCACTGCCCACAAGCAATTGAAATAAGAAAAGAATTGAAAAATGCAGTTAATACACTTGAAACACCAGTGTATAAAACTGCAAATAATGTTATTAAAAAATTTAGTTCGAAAAAATAATATGAATGGGTGCATAAGTTTTTTGACTTATGCACCCATTCATTAATTATTTAAATAATGCTTTAAAACTTTCTGAATTTTTGAATTCCTCACTTAGTGGGTATCTTTCGTTTAATAAAAATTCTAAATGCTCTTTTGCAACCCAGTTGCTGCCTTGTGAGTGTTTATCAAATTCCTTGCCATCGAGTAATTGTGAGTGTAAAACAGTTTTTCTGTTGAGAGCGTCAAACTGTTTTGCAAGTTCTGTTGCATTTTTAAAATAATCGAGTGCTTTATCTGTTTCACCTTTTAAAAAGTGCAAGCGTCCCAAATGACCAGTATTGAAAATTATAACTCGCCACGCCTCACCGAAGTTTCCGTCATCATAAATTGTGTTAAGTAAATTATTACATCTATTCACAATATCAATTTTATAATCTGTTGAAAATTTATCATTATAAAAACAAAGGTGTGCTATTGCCTGGCATAGTAAATTAAGTGAAGTTTCAATTGCTACAGTGCACGAATTAAAATATTCAGGGTGGTCTTCACTATAAAGGAATGAACGCAAAATTTCTTGTGAGTCTTTCATTCTTGGCATTTCTTCTAAAAGCTTTTCGCAATCTTTAAAAGAAATTCCACTTCCGTCAAGCTGGGCAAGTTTTTTATAAAATTCGGCAAGCTCGCGTTTGGCTGTTATGCGAATTTTATCGTTGTTACAATTTTCCTGAATGTTTTCATATATAGCGGTAACCTTGCTTAATGATTCAAGTGGTTCACTAAAATGAATGAGTTGTGTCATATACCTTAAAAGAACTCTGTGGTCATTCGGGTAATTTTTCTTGAGTTCAAGTATAATTACTTCTCTTTGTTTGCCATCGGTTAAGTTATCAAATGCTTCAAGCTGTTTTATAAGCTTTTCTTCATTTTCGGCTTTATTTACACCGAGTAAATCATCAACAGAAACTTTGAAAAACAGAGCAATTTCAGGGAGCATTGAAATATCAGGATAAGTGTCGCCACGTTCCCATTTGCTTATGGTCTGAAAAGATACATTAAGAAACTCCGCTAATTTTTCCTGTGTTAAATTACGCTTTTGTCTTAAGGCTTTTAAATTCTCACCAAAATAAATATTCATAAATTCATCTCCAAAATAATATCAACCGGTTGTGTATTTATAATAACTTTAAAAATTAAATTAATCTATAACTTATTCATTGAATAAAATTCGCCTGATGAGAGAATTTTTCTAGTGCTATGGTATCATAATGATTTAAAAAAGTAAATTATATTATTGAATTTATTATATTTATATAGTATATTATTTAAAGATTTTTATTTATTAATTAAGGTGATTTTATGAATAAAGCAAAATATGTTGATACTTCAATCGGTACCGTTGCAGAAGAAGACAGCATCGAGGAATGTCACGGTGGCGGTAAAACTTACCCCGGGGCTTCTGTTCCTGGTGGTATGGTTCAGCTTTCACCAGATACTGTAACTGGTGGAGATAATGGCAATGGCTATAACTATTGTCATAATACAATAGAAGGCTTCAGCTTTAACCACATGAGTGGTATTGGCTGGTATGGGGATTTGGGTAATCTTCAGATTATGCCTGTTACTGGTGAAACTGATTTAAGAAGTGGCAGTAATGAGCATGTAGAATTTAAAAAAGGCACAAAGGGCTGGAAGTCGGAATTTTCACACGATAGTGAAAAAACTGAAGCAGGGTATTACTCGGTAAATTTAGAGCGTTATGGCATTTTGGCAGAAGCAACTGCAGACGTTCATAGCGGTATGTTAAGATTTACATATCCTCATAATGAAAATGCAAGAATTATAATGAATTTTTCTCGCAGAATCGGCGGTAAAGCTGATTTTGAAGAGATTAAAATAGTTAACGAAAATACTATTGAGGGTAAAATTATATGCACACCAAAGGGTGGTGGCTTTGGTCATGGTCATGGTAAAATTTCTTATGATTTTTATTTTACCTGTGAATTATCTCAAAAGCCTTTAAAAACTAAGTTCTTTGCAAATGAAGAATTCGAAAAAGGAAATTTAAAGGAATTCAGCCATGAAGATGCTGGTCTTATTTTAGATTTTGGTACTTCTGTTAGAGAGCCGATTGTTTTAAAATGCGGTATTTCTTATACGAGTCTTGATGGTGCAAGAAAAAACTTAAAAGCAGAAATTAAAGACTTCGATTTTGATGCACAAAGAAAAAAAGCACTCAATTTATGGGAAAATGCTTTTGGTATGGTAGATGTTGAGGGTAGTGACGAAATTGATTTAAAGCTCTTTTATACATGCCTTTATCACGTTCTTTTAGACCCACGTGTTTCTGCCGATGTTGATGGTTGCTTTACTTTAAATGGTAAAGTGATAAAGGATGATAGTTATATTCATCGTACAGTTTTCAGCGGTTGGGATGTTTACAGAAGTGAATTCCCTCTTCTTGCAATTATTCGCCCTGATATTGTTAATGATGAGGTTAATTCGCTTTTAAGAATTGCTGAAGAGAATAATTCATCTTTTCCACGTTGGGAACTTTTAGGAATAAATGCAGGTTGTATGGTAGGTGACCCCGGAGCTATAGTTGTTGCTGATGCATATCTTAAAAATATCAGGAATTATGATTTCGAGAAGGCACACAAAATAATTGTTGCTTCAACGAAAGGTGAAAAGGAATTATTTAATAAGAAATTCCACACAATAAGACCTGAATGTGAGCAATATTTAAAAGAAGCCTTCGTTCCTGATGAATTGAGTGATACATTAGAATATTTGCTTGCGGATTACACAATGTATCTTTTCAGCAAAGAAAAAGGCGATAAAGAAAACGAAGAATTCTTTTTGAATCGTGTAAAAAGCTATAAAGATAATTATAATGAAAATCTCGGATTTTTAGCACCAAGAAAAGAGAATGGCGAATTCGTTTTTGAAGAAAATGAATATGATGATGACGGCTGTGTAGAAAGCAATATTTTTCAACAGTCGTGGTTTGTGCCTTATGATGTAAAAGGTCTTTTTGAGTTATTTGGTTATGAAAGAGCGCTCACTCTTTTAGAAAGATTTTTTGAAAAAGCAGATTTTAGTAGACTCTGGAATGATGACTATAACCACTCTAATGAGCCTTGCCATAATATTACCCATTATTTTGATATTTTAGGGCTTTCACATCGTGCACAATATTGGACCAGAAGAGTTCAGAAAGAATCATACAGAACAGGTGCTTACGGCTTTTGCGGTAACGAAGATGTTGGTCAGCTTTCAGCGTGGTATGTTCTTTCTGCTTTGGGCTTTGCTCAGGTTTGCCCAGGAGTTCAGGATTATTTTATTAACACCCCTTTATTTAAAAAGGCTACTGTTAAATTGAATAAAGAATATCACTCTTGTGTAAATGGCGAAACCTTTACAGTTGAATGTGACAAAGACCCATTAGAATATCCGTATATAAGCAAAATGGAATTTAACGGAAAATTAATAAAAAGACCGTATTTATCATATTTTGAAATAACGTCAGGCGGAACATTAAAATTTGAGCTTTCAAAAGAGCCTGTAACAGATTATTTTGAAAAAGTAGATAAATCATTTTTAGATTAACAAAATGAGTTGTAAAAAGCGTTGAGTTTTTTGCAACTCTTTTTATATGTTATAATATTTTGTCACCAAAACCATATTTAAATCGTTTTTAGAGTGAAAGGAGGATGTTATGGGTAAACGAGATCTCGAAACTGAATTTGAAGCTAAATATAACGATTATGGCAATATGCTTTATAAAATTGCATTTTTATATTTAGGTAATAAAAGCGATTGCGAAGATGTGCTACAGGATGTATTTACTAAATATCTTACGGGTAAATATAAATTTAAAAATTCTGAGCACGAAAAAGCTTGGTTTATAAGGGTGGCACAAAATAAGTGTTTGGATTATCTTAAAAAGTCAGGTCGTAAAAATGTGTGTATTGATGATGTCAACATAACCGATACATACAATTATGACGAAACAGAGCAAGATATAATTTCAAAAGTTATTGCATTACCAGAAAAATATAAATCGGCTATAATTCTTTATTATTACAATGATTACAGTGTGGAAGAAATATCAAAAACCTTAAAATTAAGTAAATCGGCAGTAAAGAAACGATTACAACGAGGCAGAGAAATATTAAAAATTGAACTGGAGGATTACGCAATATGAAAAAAGATGATTTTAAAAAATCTATAGATAATATAAACCCTGATGCATATATGGGTAACAGACTAAAAGCAAAAATTACTGCGGATATGCCAATAAGAAATAACAGACGAGTTACAGTCAGCATAACTGCATTTTGCCTTGCATTTGCAATTATTTTCGGTGTAGCATTTTTAACACCACCAGCTGTATCAACCGAACAAACTACAACAAATAATTCAGGTGTAGAAAGTAAAAAGATTAACCCATTCATAATAGTTGCAAGTGCGGCAGAAGCTGAGGGTGAGGAAGATATAATAGAAAATAAGGTGTTAGAGTTAAATGAGGAATATCCGTATGAGATGTTTCTAAAAGCAAAGGATATAACAAAGCTTTCAGATGAACAAAAGGGAGAATATGTGCTAGATTTGGCAGAAGATTTCGAAGTATATGAGCTTACTGAAAAAGTTTTTGATACAGCCAGAGCAATGGTTTGTACAACTGAAAATATAGCACTTATACAATATGCTTTTAATGATTTTAAACTTGATTTAGAAAATATAGAAAATGCTAAATCAATAAATGTAAAAAATACTTCAAAATATGGTCAGATGGTACATAATTACAATCTGCCAAAATTCGGTGGACCAGAACATGGTAATGATATTACAATTAATAGTAAAGATTACGATTTTGAAAAAAGTAGTTTCTACTGGGACCATACCGAAGAGATGGAAAAAGCATTTAATGAGAATATAAATATACCATTTTCTACCTTTAACGATACAATTACTTTTACAGTTGAATATAACGATGGTTCAAAAGCGATTGGGGTGGTTGACCTTGTTTTTGACGATAGTGGTAACGCTAAAGTTGTTTGTAGAAATTATGATTATGTGTCATAAGGTGATTGTATGGCAAAATTTATAGAAAGGCTTATAGAATGTCCCTTTTATTTAGGTGAAGGCGATAAATTTATAAATTGTGAGGGTGAGGCTGGTAAGAAATACTCACAATTATTTGATGATAACAAAGAAAAGTCAGAGTATGAAAGAAGTGTATGCTCTGTTGACGGTGGCAGAACTTGTGAGCATTACAGAAAAATAATAGGACTTTATGACAACGGTGAATTGCCAAAATAAAAGGTGGTAGGGAAGTTTTCCCTGCCACCATTTTAATCCATTGGATTTTCTAATAAGTCTTCTATATCGCAACCTAAAACTCTTGATAATTTATATAACGTCTGTGCCTGAGCTTTATCTATATCATTTACTTTTTGTTCATACATTTGAATTGAGCGAAGATGAACACCAGAATTGAGCGCAAGTTCAGATTGTGATAAACCTCTATTTTCTCTTATGCGTTTTAATTTTGTATCCGCATTAGTGTTGATATATATATTGTTTAAAGCTTCTATAAATTGTGAAATATCCATTTCGTGATAAACAGAATACATAGATAAAATTGTAGATAATGGTGCGTATTCAAAAATATCTTTGAATCGTTTTCCTGTGTACCATTGGTATTCTGCCAATGCCCAACCCGCCCAGTATTCTGGCGATTTGTCATTGCTACACCTTGGTTCTGGTAATTCTTTGCCCGAATAAATTTTGTTTATAACATTACGAGCAAGTTCTACCCCAGACATTCCAGCAATTATTGTAGGGTTTCCACGTTCAAATTGTTCGGCAAACCCAGATATAATAAATAACTTTGAAACCCAGTCGCTTTTAAAACCACAATCATTTATAGCATAATCAAAAAATTGAGCAAGTCTGTTTTTTGCACTACTCAGATACGATTTGTTGTATGCGTGGGTCATCGTTTTTTATCTCCTCTCTGAGAATATCCATTACAAATATATCATTACGATATGATTTAGTTTTCTTAATATCGTTTTTGTATGCCTCTCTTGCTTTAGTATCTCTATCAATGAATTTGGGGTAATAAATGTTTCTATCTACAGGTTCAGCATCAATAAATTTAACTTGGTTATATGCTTTTTGCGAAACAAGAACTGTTTGTTCGCCGAGTTTTCCGAGATGCAAAGCCTTGCTTAAACTGCGTAAAGATAAACCGTTTTCGACAAAGCTTTCAGCATATCTGAAATAAGAATCATCTGCTCTGTATCCGATAATAACATCATACTCCTGAGTATCTATAGAAAAATGTTCTATGATATAATTCTTTGCATCAATTGCAATTTCAGAATCTAAAGAAAGAGTTCTGTGCTTAAGTAATAAAGCAATCCAGTTGAGAACTGTGTGTTTACTGTCTGTCGAATCAAGTATTTTCAAATTTGTAAGGTCAAATTTATATCTGTTGATAAAACCATCTGTGTTTTGTTTACACGCCCATTCTTTTGCCATTTCAGGAATACGAGTGCAATAAAAGCCTTTGCCATAATCATTCTTTTCATTACCTTTAGTTATATCTGGAATCTCTATAATATGGTCTGTTCCGTGAAGTATTTCGATTTTATTCATAAGAAAATCTCCTGTATCATTGTAATGTCACACTTGTATTATATCATTGTAATGATAGTTTGTCAAGAGCTGTTGCAATTATGTATTATGTTATACTATTCACCAATAGCGTAAAATATAAAAAACTCGACTACGCCGAGATGGTTTTTGCTATCTCGGCGTAGTCTTTTGTTAATTCTCCCTCAATTTATCTTATACAGCAGCGCATTTTACTAAAAGTACAATAGCGGCTATAACAAGACCTAATGGTAAAAGAAGTATTGCACCGCCTGCAACAAAGAGAAGCACAACTAAAAGTGGTAATGCGATTGTGAACAAAATTACAGCGATTATTTTTGCAACACCCCAGGTTAATTTAAATGCTAATTTAATAGCGTAAAAGAAAAGTACAAGAGTTAATATGCTTATTATAATTTCTAACATTTTCTTCACTCCTTTATAGTTAAGAAATTTTTATTTGTTTGTTTTCTGCAACTCCCTTGTTGCATTTTTATAATATAATATTTTTAAAATAAAGTGAATTACAATAACTGCATATTTAAGTGCCAAAATATGACAATAAGTGCAAAAAATAAGAAATGCCTGAATTACTCAGACATTTCTTTGATTTTATTGTACTTCTCTAAATTAATTTTACCGTCTGCTAACATTCTTTCAACCCATAACTGTAGGGTTTCAACCGTTATTGAAATTCGCTCTAATTCTTGCTGAATGAATACGAAGTCTTTTATTTCATCGTCATCAATATTGCCGTCAGCGGTTATTTCAATAAGCCTTTCTTGACTTTTTTTCATAGAATTAAGTGAAGAAAGCATCTCTAAAACAATCTGTGCTAAATCCTTCGTTTTAATTTCAGGAACATATTTCTGACCGATTTCGCACATTTTTGAACAGTAGTGATTGCAAAGCGACGGCTCCTTATAAATCTCTGAAAGTAAAACTACTTCTTCAGGATGAATATTAAATTTGCCATTTTCAATTCTTTCAAGTCTTTCGTAGGTTAAAACTTGATTTCTTTTACTTGCTTCGTCACAGACTTCTTCACGTGTTAAATCTAACTTTTTTCGTAATTCTTTATAAATTGTGTCAGCCATTTTCTTTCTCCAATAAATTAATGTAGTTTAATAATAGCATTAATCATTAAATAAAGCAATATTTATTGACATTCACTACATAAAATATTAAAATTAAATCATAATTTAAAAGTGGGTGAATTTATGGCAGCACTAATAGAAAAAGCAAAATCTACAATAGGTTTAGCCAAAAAATACTGGCACGAGCCACCGAAAGGAAATTATATTTCATATAAAGAAATTGCATCATTAAGTGGAGCTGGTTTTGGTGTTTATTGGGCAACACTTTTGCCTATGGCTATAGCACTTAATGCCTCTAATTTTTTAGTAGGTGCGTGTATTGGTCTTAAACCAATGGATTT
Organism: uncultured Clostridia bacterium; assembly: GCA_937916395.1. Lineage (GTDB taxonomy): Bacteria > Bacillota > Clostridia > Oscillospirales > Acutalibacteraceae > DTU089. The sequence continues at coordinate 24,290 of CALFTN010000011.1, forward strand.
GCAGATAATGCTCAATATTGCAAATATAATCGGCATTCCTTTAGGAATTTTTCGTAGTTGGTATTACGACAACCATAAATTAAAGGGCGGTAAATTCCTGCCTTTTATACAAATGTCAGTAGTACCAATGGTTCTTGTTTCTGCAATTTTTGTGTGGTTGCCGTATGAAAGCTTCAGTTATATTTTAAAAGCAATTGTTGTAGAAATTATGTATCTGCTTTTAAATGTGTTCTTATGTTTTTATAATGAAAGCTATACATATTTTCAGCAGATTATAACCCCTGATGCTCAGGAACGAACTAATGTAATGAGTATTTCTCAGGTTATTTATTCATTAGCCCCAACAATTACAAACTTGTTTATTCCATTGCTTGCAGTTCTTACTGGTGGACTTAATAATATCTGGACTTATAGAATTATTTACCCTATATTTACTGTAATAGGTATGTTTATAAGCCTAATTTTCTTTTCAAAGGTTAAAGAACGACTTGTTTTACCTAAGAAAAAATTGGAACCAGTAAGAATGTTTGATGCTATAAGAGAAGTAGCAAAAAATAAATATTACTGGATTATTCAGTCAGCAAACTGGGTAGTATTTTTAGAATCAGGCTACGGCGTGGTTTTGGGGTGGTCTTTTGTTTATGCCTTTGGGGGTAAATATCAGGCGTCGCTCGGTATTGCTAATACAGTCATAGGTAATGCGGCACTTTGGTCAATGCTTTTAGCACCAATAGTAATTAAAAAGATTGGTAAACGAAATCTTTTAATTACAGCTAACGCAATAAACGTTTTCGTGCTTTTAGCACTTTATTTTGTTTATGAAAATCTTTTGCTTATTTGCGTTATATGGTATATAAATACTTTCATAAACACATTCTGGAATATAGTTCAGCACAATATTAATGCAGATATGCGAGATTATCATCAATGGAAAACTGGCGTGAGGGTAGATGGTCTTTTTGGCCCACTTGGTATGATTGGTACTGTTATAGGCTTTTTTACAGGTATGGTTTATCCTGCAGTCTATGAAAAAATGGGACTTTTAGAAGATTATAATGTGCTCTACGATGATAATATAAGAAATAATCTTTTTGAGGTTTTAATTCTTCTTTCTGCACTTGGCGCTTTTCTTAACCTTATTCCATTCTGTTTCTATGACCTTACCGAAAATAAGCACAAGGCGTACGTCGGTGTGCTTAAAATACGTGCAATGTTTGAAAATTATTCCTTAGGTGTTTTAGAGGATGAGGAATTAAAAGACGTAATGGCTATAATTTTGCAGGCTAAAGAGCTTTTTGGAAAAGAAAAGCTTCCGCTTGATAAGTCGGAGTTGAAATCCGCAAGAAAAATGAGTAAAAAATCTCAGGACGAAAAACTTTTGAGAAAGCAGGCAATTAAAAGTGCAAAGAAAAAGCTTGCCGAAATAAAAGAAACTAATCTTGCTATAGAAAGAGCTTCAATAATAATTGAGGATTTAGAGAAATTTACAACCGAAGCGGGTAAAAGGCGAGTTTTAAATGCAAAAGAGGATTTTGCTAAGGGTGAAGGTTTTGTTTTTGAGGATGCTAAAAATCAGTTGAAAGTAGCAAAAAAACTTCATCGTGGTACAAAAGAAGAAAAAGAAATTCGTGCTAATGAAATCAAACGTGCTAAAGCAAAAAAAGAAGCTCTTTCGCTTGTGAAAAAATATGGTAAAGAAAATATAAAAGAACCAAATACTTTTGAAAAAGAAGAAATTTTAAATAGAGAAACTAAAAATTTCAAGGAGAGTATGAAGCAGAGAAGAGATTTAAGAGCTTACCTTAAAAAAGAGTCAATTTATTTAAGAGTTACAAAGCCTTATAGAGAAGCAGATAATTTAATTGAACAATCTCGAAATTATACTCATTATGAAGAATTAGTTGAAAAATACAAGACTTTAGCTATATAAAAATTCCCACAGAGTTTTCTGACTCTGTGGGCTTTTTCATATCTGCTCTAACATATATTGTTTTACATCTTCTAACTTGCTTTTTTTCCAGTCGCCATTTTCCGCCTTTTCAGCGAGTGGGCAGATTATATAAAAATCAAGCGTTTCACCAGGCACCCTGCCTGTTCTTAATGGTTCTTTAAAATGCTCCTGCCATTCTTTTTCGGTAGCATTTTTAAAATGGTCAGGGTTTAAATAGGTCATTTGCCTTTTTGTTGCAGAAACTAAAACCTTCGCAGAAAGTGGTGCTAATAAATTGTATTCCTCTTCATTAACATCAACAAAAATTCTTGGTAATTCTGCTTTTACAATGTGCTCATCACCTCGTTCAATTTTTAACCCCATTGGTTCAAAAGTGAACTCATTTTCTGTAAAATTCAGTTTAATTAAAAGACCAAGCTCGGTGTTGAACTGTGAGCGCTGGTAGTCGGTGTCAAAAATAAAGTTACCTAAAGAATAAAAAATTATTTTATCACCAACAGTTTCATAGTTCATTGGCACGTGTGGATGATGTGCTACAACAATGTCTGCGCCCATCTCTAAAAATTTGTGATAACGCTCTCTTGTGTAGGGAGACGGTAATGGTGTGAATTCTTCACCAGCGTGAGCCACAACAATACACCAACGGCATTTTGATTTTATTTCATTAATTGAATTCTGAATAGCTTCTAAATCGCTCCAACTATAACACCCGGGGGTGTTTTCGTCAGCTTTTCTGCAAGCACGTTGGTAGCCAACGCCAAACATACCAATTCCACCAGCTTCATCTAAAATAACAGGCTTTCTTGCTTCCTCAATATTCATTCCGGCACCAATAGTCTGTGCGTTTTCTTGCTTTGCGAATTCAAGAGTTCTTTTGATGCCGTATTTTTTGGCATCCATAATATGATTATTGCAGATGTTCCATATATCAGCATTCATATTTCTTAAAACCTTTAAAGCTTTTGGGTCAATTGTGTGTAAAAGCTGCCCTACACCGTCTTGAGTAGTGTTTTGTTCTACTTCTGCAACAGGACCTTCAACATTAGCTATAACATGGTCTGCACTGTGAAGAAAATCTAAAACTTCTTTTGAAATTAAATTTTCATCATCCCATTTGCCGTACATATATCTGTCAAAACCGATATCACCGGTAAAAACTAAAGATGTTTTTTCTTTCATAATATTTCCTCTATTGCTTTTTGTAATTCTTCTTTAATTATCTGGTGACCAGCAGAGGTCGGGTGAATTCCGTCAACGCTCCAGTATCTTGTGTCACCATCAGAAGAAGCTTTGTCAAATTCTGCCTGGAGTGGTACAAATCTGAGAGAGAATTGTTCAGCAACCTGTTTTGAAACTTCTGCAAGCTTTCTTACTTCGCAGTTGAATTGTTCCCATAATTCAGTAGTGGCAGTTCCTTTTAAAACGAATGGTTCTAAAATTATAATTTTAATTTCTGGTAAGGCTTCTTTAATTTCTTCAATCAGCATACTATAAATTTTACTGAATTTTTCTGGTGTAACCCCACAGCCCTGTGTAAGCTCGTGTGAAACATCATTAACGCCTATAAGAATTGACATGAAATAAGGCTTTATGTTTATTATATCTTCTTTAATTCTTGCATAAACATCAGTAATTCTGTCACCGCTTTTACCACGGTTTATAAATTTAACTTCACCTTTTTTGTTTTTTTCAATGTCAGAAGCTAAAAGAAACGCATAGCCACAGCCTAAGCTGAAATTGTCAACGCTTTCATCATCTCTGTTAGCATCTGTAATAGAATCGCCCTGAAATAAGAATATTTTCATTTTGCATCACCGAAAATTATTTTAACACATAATATGTTTCTTTTCAATATTACACTTGTAAATGAGTACAGATTAGTGTTATATTAGTAATATAATTCACGGAGGTATTTTTATGTTTGATTTTTCTTTTTTTGATGAGGTACACGACAGAACACAGTCAAGTGCAATAAAATATAAAAACTTGCCAGATGCAGAAAATACACCTGTAATTCCTATGTGGATTGCAGATATGGATTTTAAATCTGCACCAGCAATTACAGAAGCACTTAAAAGAACTGCTGAGCACGGAATTTATGGCTACGGTGATACTGACGATGAATATTACAAATTACTTATTGATTGGTATTCCCACAGAATGGGCTGGAAAATAGAAAAGGAAGAAATTCTTACAATGCCAGGTGTTATGTTTGGCGTTACTATGGCTATTCGTGCACTCACAAAAGAAAATGATGCAGTTTTAATTTGTCAGCCTGTTTATTATCCATTTAAGAATGTTGTTGTAAACAATAACAGAAAGCTTGTTGTAAATGAACTTGTTTTAAATAACGGCAGATATGAAATTGACTTCAATGATTTTGAAGAAAAAATAATGAAAGAAAACGTAAAAGTATTTTTATTCTGTTCACCGCATAACCCAGTAGCGAGAGTGTGGGAAAAAGAAGAATTAGAAAAAATAGCAGAAATATGCTTAAAACATAACGTTTATATAATTTCAGACGAAATTCATTCAGACTTTATTTTTGCGGGCAGTAAGCATACACCAATTTCTACACTTTCTAAAGAAGTTAAAATGAAAACAGTAACTTGCGTTGCACCATCAAAAACATTTAATATTGCAGGGCTTCAGGCTTCTCATATTATTATTTCTGACAGTGAATTGCGAGAGAAAATATTAAAAGAACGCCTTGCGACTTGCTATCACGAATTAAATATTATGTCTATAGAAGCTGTAAAGGCTGCTTATAAAGAGTCAGAAGAGTGGCTTATGGGCTTTCTTAAATATATACAGAGAAATGCAGAAATTTTAAAAGATGCGTTCCCTGAAGATTGCAAAATAACAGCAATAAATATGGAGGGTACTTATCTTGCTTGGCTTGATTGCAGAAAATTAAACCTTTCAGCTGAAGAGTTAGGAGATTTATTTCTTAAAAAAGCAGGCGTATGGCTCCATAATGGTGCAACCTTTGGTGAATGTGGAAAAGGCTTTATGAGAATGAACATTGCTTGCCCTACATCTGTATTAGAAGAAGCAATAAGTAGAATTAAGAGTGTGTTGTAATGATATTAGTTGAAAAGGAATTTACAAAATGAAACTAATATTATCGTCTTGTGATTTCAGAAATGAAAAGTCGCAAAAAGTTATTATGGATAATCTGCCTTGTTCAATAGGCAAGTGTAAACTTCTTTTTATACCTAATGAAAAAGCGACGGCAGAAGCTATCTTGAGTGATTTATATTATTCAAGAATGCAAGAATTTGGATTCAAGAAAGAAAATGTTTATGTATTTGATCATAGCAAACCTGATGAATTCAGAAACCTTGATATTGATGTTCTTTACATAAGCGGTGGTAATACTTTTGGTACACTTGATAAAATCAGAAAATGTAGGTTTGATAAAGATATAATTAATTATGTTAAATCAGGTATTGTTTATATCGGAGGTAGTGCTGGTGCTCACATTGCTTCAAAAGATATTAAACATGTCGAAAAATACGATGAAAACAATGTAGGTATAACCGATTATTCTGGTTTAGGTTTGTTCAATGGAATTCTTATCTGTCATTATACAGATGAACGAAAGGCAGATTTTGCGAGATTATCAGTAAGTGGTGAATATAAAGTGTTTGCTTTGAGGGATGAGGACTCTCTTGTGTTATAAATTACAAAACCGAAAGTGTGAAATAAATGAGTAGAAAAATAGTTGCAATAGGTGGTGGCGAGAACGGAAGAAAGCGTTCAAACGGAACACGCCATCCATACGAGCTTGAAAATCAGGATAAAGAAATAATAAGACTTACAGGTAAAGAACACCCTAACTTTCTTTTGATTGCACATGCTCAACCATTAGAAAGACAAGAAAGTTATTTTCAGGTAATGGTAGATATTTATGGCGAGATGTACGGTTGTTCTTGTAAAGATTTAAAAAGCAATCAATTAACTGATACCGAACTTGTGAAAAATCTTGTTGATTGGGCAGACATCATATTTGAGGGTGGCGGAAATACCCTTGATATGATAAAGCTTTGGAAAGAAACAGGCTTTGATGAAATTTTGAAACAAGCATGGATTGATGGCAAGGTAATGTGTGGTGTTTCTGCTGGTGCTAATTGTTGGTTTAAAGAATGCTCTTCAGACTCACTTAAAATAAAATTTGGTGATGACCAACCCTTAATTGGTGTGGATTGTTTGGGTTTGGTAGATGGTTTATTTGTACCTCATTGTGATGAAAAGGGCAGACGCGATAATGTAAAGGAATTGTTGAAAACAAGTGAGCAAGTTGGTCTTTCGATGTCAAATTGTACTGCACTTGAAATTGTCGATGATGAATACAGATTGATTACAAGTGATGCATCATATCACGGAATTGAAGCATACGGATTAAAATCGTATTGGAAAGATAATGAATATATCGAAGAGTGTATTGATACATCGTTAGAATTTAAACCATTAAGCGAATTATTGGAAAAAGGATGATAATATGACAGGCATAAGCATAGCAGCTAAAAGAGAGTGGAATGCTGTTTTAGATAAATTTCAAGTAAGCATAGATAGTTGCACAAAATACCCATTTGGTGAGTATTTTACTACTGAAATAAATGGCGAAAGTGTTGTTTTTTATAGATGTGGCGTTAGAAAAGTTAACAGTTCGGCGGCTACTCAATATATGATTGACCATTTTGATTTGAAGAAGATAATTGTTGTTGGAACTTGTGTCGGAATAGATTATAAATTTAAAACTTTAGATGTATTTATTCCAAATAAAGCAGTGCAATATGATTGTACTGTAAAAGAGCAGGAACCATTAATTAAAGATACCTTTACAGTAAACTTTAATTTAGATTCATTAGGTTCTGATGTGTTGACTGGTACAATAGGCACTGCAGACAAAGCTGTTGTTATGTGGAAAGATTATTTAGAGTTAAAAGAAAATAATATAACTATAGCAGATACAGAATCAGCAGCAATAGCATATATTTGCAAAGCAAACAATGTTGAATGTATCATAATCAAAGGTATATCTGATTTCCCAACTAATGAACAGGAAACATCAAACGAAGAACAATTGAATTCGTTTATAACAAACATTCCAATAATAATGAATAAAATTGTTGATGAATATTTACCACTTGCTTTAAAATCATCTGTAAAATACAATTAACGTGTAAAACCCAAGAGGCTTGAATCATTGATTCAAGCCTCTTGGGTTTATAAGCATTATCATTTAACTGTTACATCACAATATCTGCCGATTGTGAATTTTGTTTTTGGGTATTTCTGAAGTTTTCCTTCTATTGTAATACCGTCGAGCTCAACCTGGACGGTGTTACTTCTATCTTTGTTGCCATCTATTTTTGATTCCATATACGACGTATAAGAGATGTTTTTGAAAACAACATTTTTAATTTCAAAATTTTCTGCTTCCTCGTCATAAATTTTTACAAGAATCGGTCTGCCTTCATCACGGAAAATTTCAATATTTTCAAAAAGTACACCGTCAATACTGCCTTCTGTTTGCTCTGCTACAACAACAAGTGAGCCTATTCTGTCGTTATCCCAGACACCGTCACGGTAAATTACAGCACAGTCACGGAAGGTTATATCTGAAATCTTTTTGTTTACTTCACCTGTAATTCCAAAGCATCTTGCGTAGCCACCCCAGGAAATGCAATTTGTGAAGGTAACATTATTGCTATCCATTGTACCACCGAGAGCTTTAACCTCAAAGGTATCGTCAGCAACTCTGGCAAAGCAGTTATTTACTGTTACGTTGTGGCTGTTACATATTGCAAAGCCGTCGCAGTTACCACGGTTGCCAATAATATCTACATCATTAATGGTAACATCTGTGCAACAATATGAAATAAATGACCATTCAGGTGAGTTTATAATTTTTACATCACGTACGTTTACGTTGTTGCAACTTGTAAAAACAACGCCACGTCGCTCTCGTCTGTCAAGGCGGGTCATATCTATTACGCCTCTGCCCGCAAGTGTTATGTTATCACAGTTATAAAAATTAATAAATGGATATCTTGTAAGTCCAAAAGCGTTATCACCTGGAGCAGTAGGCTCAATATATTTGTTTTCATCTTCAGCACAGGTAATATCAAAAAGATGGTTTGCGATAATATAAGCGCCTTCTCTGAGATAAATTACAAGATTTTTGTGTCCGACAAGGTTAACGTAGTCATATTGATAAACACCTTTATCGAGAACCCAGACATTGTCTTCGCCGTATTTCTCTATGTATTCTGCAATTTCCTTGTCTTCATCAACCTTTTCACGAACCATAAGGGTGTAGCCGTAATATTGGTTAGCATCATTGAAAAGGAAAGTGTAATTGCCTGTCTTATTGATTGAAGCAGTAACAGTATTGTTTTCACAGCTTGCTGTTACGCCATTTTTTTCTGGTAGAACTATGGCATTATTTAATTTTACATCGGCACCGGTTATTTCAATATTCAATGAAAAATCTGTGCTTGTATCAACATAAATTTCAGAAAATGAGTGAAGAGTTCCCGTGTCATCTACACGAATGAAAACTACAGAAGCATAAACAGGAATTTCGGTATCATCTATTTTTACTGTATAGTAAGGTGATATTATAACACCATTAATGTCATCATATCCACCAGATTGAACGTATTCGGGAAGCTCAGCAGAAGCACGACCTACAAGCTCTTGCTCAGTAAGACCAGCCTCTTCAAGTGTAACAATAGCTTCGTCAGGATATTGAAGATATGTAAACTTAGGGTTCATAATTTCAGGATTAGTAAGTACATTTGTAAAAAGAAGAGATAACGTTGTAAAAATTGTTAAAATGATTTGGACAAGATTTTGCATAAGTTTTTCCCCTTTCTTTTAATGTGACCAGATACAATCTGCATAATGTGTAGGGCGGTGTGGGAATGCTTTGAAAAAGCTATTTGCATCAGTTTTGAGTTCTACACCATCTATGTAAATAGCAGTTTCTGCTGTGTGACCCTCACCACAGAGCAACAATTTTGCTGCAGCAGGAGCTGTGAGTGAAATATCATAGTCACCACTATCTCTTTTAGTAACCGTTGCTTTGCCATTTTTATATTCTACGTCAAAAATGCCTTTGTTTTGCTCCAGATTATCAAGACTTAATATGCTGAATTTACCATGTTCTTCAGGATATAAATTGTTTTCAAGCAGTTTTTTCAGGTTGTATATTCTTGCCGCAAAGCCACCATTGTATTTATAATTTGTACCATCTATTCTGTCTGCAAAACACGAAAATGGTGAGCCGGTGTATTGCCTTTTTACAATTAAGCTTTTTACCAAGCCATCGTAGTTGCGTAAAAAGCCGAGAATTCCTAAAAGTGCATCAGGTGATAGCACATATAATTCTTCAACAATAAGACTATCAGGGCGTTTAACAGTAAAACGAGCAAATCCATCTGCTTCGTTAGAAGAGTTACGGTGAATATATGTGTAATCCACATTTTCTAAAGGTGTTTTACAAAACTGTCTTTTATCGTCCCTCATAACCATAAGGTTTTCTTTTTTTGCACATTTGTTGTAAAGCTCACACAGTTCTTCAAACTGTTCACCATTATAAAGCTCTACATCATTGTTACGTGCTACGAAAGAGAGCTTTTCGAATGGTACTTCTATTTCGAAAGTAGGGTTGAGATTTGCAAATCCGAATTTCTCATAATAAGAAATTGAAAAAGGATGAAGAAAGCCGATTGTTATATCATTTTTAACGGCAGTTTTCCCTATTTCATCAAAGAGGGCTCTGACACCACCCATTCTGCGATATTCAGGCTGACTGCATATTCCATCGAGATGAAGTGTGTTAATAAGATTACCACAATAGTTGCATTTGTAATTATAAACTTCTGCACCAGCAATAAGTTTATTGTTATAAAATGCACCAAGAATCGGCATCTCAACTTTGTTATCTACTTCTTTATCAAACTTCCAAATAAATGATGCGGCAGATACTTTGAGATAATCTGTTGCTTCTTCGGGTTTTAGATATCTTACTTCCATAAGCCTTCTCCTAATGTGTTATGTTATTTATTATATCATTCTTTGTAAAAAATTCAATAATTTAATTTCTCTATTTACTTTTTCTTCTCCTCGATATAATAAAAAATGAATTATCTCTATACAGGAGAAAAGTTTATGTCAAAATTAAGAGTTGCACTTATTGGTTGGTGGTATTGCTGTGGAAGCCAC
>CALFTN010000012.1 GCA_937916395.1 uncultured Clostridia bacterium
CACTTTAATAAGCTTTCAAACGTGTTAAGAGTTTATTAAAATAATAAATGTTCCTCGGGTGGTGGAGAGTTCTTTGACACGAACTCTCTTTTTTTATTTACTTACTTGAAGAACGGATAAGCTGTAATTTATTTCTAAACCGACCAACTTTGCTAATAGAGGTCAGCTCGTTGCGAAGAACTCTCCACCATTCCGTTTTGAATTTTTGTTTAACCCTAGTACATTAATCGCCTGAAAACTTATGAAAACCAATTAATTTTTTAAATGAATGGTCCCCCTCTCTTCGAAGAGAGGCAGGGTTGTTGCAATTAATTTTTCATTTCATTTATAACTAACCAACTTACTGACCCACTGACCACTGACTCACTGACCACTAACTTACTGACCACTGACTCACTGACAACTCCCCCACTAACTCTACATTTAAAAAAGCTCTATCATTTTCGGTTTTGAGAATGATAGAGCTTTGTATTTTATAATTATTCTGAATTATACGCTTTAAAGTAGGTTGACAAGTATTCAATTATGTATTATAATACAGGTGAAATAAGGCAAACCAAATAGACGGTTTTGCCCTCAAAGAATTTGATTAAGATTTAATCGCCTTAACTTTGGTCGGGAAAGGCGATTATTTCTTTTTTATTGCCATAATTACAACTGTTACAACCGAAATTATAACAAGACTAAACTGAAATAAATCCTGAATAGTTATGTACATAGGGCATCACCCCCGTGTTCGAGGGCAAGATTAAACCGCCTACCGTTGTAGATTCACCTTATTTCAAAGATATTGTAACACATATCGACAATATCCGCAAGAATATTTTATTATGTTGGCTGGTTGGCTAGTAGGTCAGTGGTCAGTGAGTCAGTGGTCAGTGGTCAGTGGTCAGTGGGTAGTTGGCTGGTAATATTAGTGCTGAGTGCTGAGTGCAAAGTGCTGAGTTTCGGAAGGCTTACGGCTTGATTGTAATAATTTGTTGTAATAGATAACTTATCGTATCATTTTCAGATTATTTTTTGTTAGTAAGTCAATTATAAATGAAAAAATAAATTTCTCTTTACAAAACGCCTCTCTTCGAAGAGAGGGGGACCGCCTTCCCTTTATTTGCTCACTTTAATAAGCTTTCAAACGTGTTAAGAGTTTATTAAAATAATAAATGTTCCTCGGGTGGTGGAGAGTTCTTTGACACGAACTCTCTTTTTTTATTTACTTACTTGAAGAACGGATAAGCTGTAATTTATTTCTAAACCGACCAACTTTGCTAATAGAGGTCAGCTCGTTGCGAAGAACTCTCCACCATTCCGTTTTGAATTTTTGTTTAACCCTAGTACATTAATCACCTGAAAACTTATAAAAATCAATTAATTTTTCAAATGAATGGTCCCCCTCTCTTCGAAGAGAGGCAGGGTTGTAAAAATTAAAAAGCTCTGTCATTTTCAGTTTTGAGAATGATAGAGCTTTTTGGTTTTTTTGGGTCAAATTTGATTAAGAATTCTGTTCAAGGATGTGAAGCTTATTACCCTCATCATCTTCAGCAGAACATTCTGTTGAAATAATAACAGTTCCGTCTGGATTTGCCTGTAAAGTTGCTGTTATTGTCTCGTTTTCATCACCACAAACAGGTGGAGTTTTAAAACTCGATTTAATATCCGTAATAGTAATTTTTTCTGAAGAGAAAGTTGCTAAATCGCCATCAGATACAGTTATATCTGTAGCGGTACATTCAATTTCTACAGGGTCACCAGTACCCGAAATACCATAAGCCATAAAAAGATTGGTTAATGTAGTCATTAATTGTCTCTGATTATCAACACAAGTCTTTTCTCTTGCCTTGCCTGTAACTGAGTTGAAAATAGGCACAGCAACAGCTACAAGAATTGCCATTATAACAACAACAATCATAAGTTCAACGAGTGAGAAGCCTTTTTTACTCTTTAAAAAGTGAAACATTTTAATCATCTCCAAAAAAGTGAGAAAGTTTCGTAACTTTCTTTATAGGCTTATATTAGCACAACTGGCATATTTTGTAAATAGCAAAATGAATAAAATTCACAGTTTTTTTATTTTTATACAATATTGGGGTCAAAAACAAAAAACACACGCTATCCTTTCGGATAGCGTGCTAATATTAACTACTTAATTCACATTAAATCAAGATGTTGTTTTGAGTACGTGACCACCAGTACATGATGTAGTTACTGTAGCTGTACCACCTTGTGTATTCTTAGTAATTGTAGCTGAAATAGTTTTTGATTCATCACCACAAACAGGAACTGTTTTAAATGAACCTTTAATCAAGTCTAAATCAACCTTTGGATCATCAACACCTTCAAAAACTTCAAAAGTACCTGATGTAATTGTGATAGTATTACCCTTGAATTGAAGAACTACATCAGCACCTGTACCTGAAATACCTTCTGCCATGTAGAGGTTCTGGATTGAAGTAATAATCTGTCTCTGGTTATCAACGCAAGTCTTCTCTCTAGCTTTACCTGTAACTGAGTTGAAGATTGGCACAGCAACTGCAACGAGGATAGCCATGATAACAACAACGATCATGAGTTCAACGAGTGAGAAACCTTTTTTGCTCTTCATAAATTTAAACATTTACGAACAACTCCTTTTCTAAATAAAAATATTGTGTGTTTTTCATTATATGCAAAAGGCAAGTACCTTTATACACACTCTGAAATTCTCGGGATTTTCCCGTTATGTAGGAAAGTGGGAATTTTCCGTAACTTTCTCTACTCGTATAGTAACATATTATTTTCCGTTTGTAAAGGGGTTTTTCAATTTTTTTAGAAAAAATTTGAAAAACAGTGTGGCTAGTGTGGCTAGTGTGGCTAGTGTGGCTAGTGTGGCTAGTTGGCTAGTTGGCTAGTTGGCTAGTGTGGCTAGTAATATTAGTGCTGAGCATAAATAGTGCTGAGTGCTGAGTTTCGGAAGTCTTGATTATAATAATTGGTTGTAACAGATAACTTATTGTATCATTTTCAGATTACTATAAAATTCAAATGAAACGAAAAATTAATTTCAACAAAACGCCTCTCTTCGAAGAGAGGGGGACCGCCTTTCCTTTATCTGCCCACTTTAATAAGCTTTCAAACGTGTTAAGAGTTTATTAAAATAATAAATGTTCCTCGGGTGGTGGAGAGTTCTTTGACACGAACTCTCTTTTTTTATTTACTTACTTGAAGAACGGATAAGCTGTAATTTATTTCTAAACCGACCAACTTTGCTAATAGAGGTCAGCTCGTTGCGAAGAACTCTCCACCATTCCGTTTTGAATTTTTGTTTAACCCTAGTACATTAATCGCCTGAAAACTTATGAAAACCAATTAATTTTTTAAATGAATGGTCCCCCTCTCTTCGAAGAGAGGCAGGGTTGTTGCAATTAATTTTTCGTTTCATTTATAACTAACCGACTCACTAACCACTGACTCACTGACCACTGACTCACTGACCACTGACTCACTGACCACTGACCACTATCAACAAAAAACTCTTGACATTTCAAAAATCTCGTGTTAAAATGCTATCCATATTGATAAATGCATTGAAGGAATTACGCATTTTTAGGTAAGCTTTTCAGAGAGTTGGCGGTTGGTGTGAGCCAATAGGTTTTAAAAATGTGGTCTCGTTCCAGAGCAGAGCTTCAGAAGCGTTTTTCGTGAGTAAGAAGCTACGGTTGCCCCGTTACCATGGCTACGGACTTTATTGAGTCTTAATGAGTGACTGTCTTTTTTGGCAGTAAGCGGGGTGGTACCGCGGATTATTTAGAATTCGTCCCTGAGTTAAGATTATTATATCTTGGCTCAGGTTTTTTTATTTTCCCTGATACCACACAAAATAAAAAATCAATACATATCAATATAACAATTAAACTTTTGAAAGGATTACTGTTATGAAAAAAATCAGAATTTCAGACCGCACAATTTTACTTAAATCACAAGGTAATGAAGCTACTTTAAGCTTTAAAGAAAAGGTTGAAATTGCACGACTTTTAGAAAGTGCTAATGTTGACACAGTTGAATTCCCTGCAATTGAAAACGAAAAAACTGATACACTTCTTTTAAAAACTGCTTGTGCTTTCTTAAAAAACAGCATTATGAGCGTTCAGGTTGGTTCTACAACAGAAAGTGTTGAAATGACATTTAACGCAATTAAATCTGCTGCTAAACCAAGACTTTCTGTGGCTTTACCTATTTCCCCTGTTGGAATGGAATACACATGCCACAAAAAAGCACCTAAAATGATTGAGCTTATTAAGGCTTTGGTTGAAAAAGCTGTTTCTCTTTGCTCTGATGTTGAATTCGTCGCACTCGACGCTACAAGAGCTGAAAACGATGTTTTAATTTCGGCTATTAAAACTGCAATCAGTGCTGGTGCTAAAACAATTACAATTTGTGATAACGAAGCTTCTATGCTCCCTGACGCATTCATCAGCTTTATAGAAGAAACTAAAAAAGCAATTCCTGAACTCGAAAGTGTAGATTTAGGTGTTTTATGTGAAGACACAAACGGCTGTGCAGCGGCTTCTTCAATGCTCGCTGTAACTCATGGCATATCAGAAGTAAAATGTGCTTCATTTAGCTCAAATATCGCATCTATTGTTACTATTTCAAATATCATCCGAAACAGCGGTGATAAATTAGACATCTGCTGTTCACTTAAATACAGCGAGTTTTTAAGAATTATAAATCAGGTTGCAAAAATTGCTGATGGCAAACACATTGTTTCAGTTACAGAAACCCAAAGCGCTGTTCCTGCTACTGAATTTAATTTAACTGAAAATGATTCTCAAGAAACTGTTTTAAAAGCTGTTAAGAATTTAGGCTATGATTTATCTGACGAGGATAGTGCAAAGGTATTTGAACGCTTCAAATCTGTTGCAAGTAAAAAGACAATTTCAAACAAAGAGCTTGACGCTATTGTTGCAACAACTGCACTTCAGGTTACACCTGCTTACAAATTAGTCGATTACGTTATTAACACTGGTAATATTATTACTTCATCCGCACAAATCACACTTGAAAAGGATGGAGAAAACAAACAGTCAATAGGCATTGGCGACGGTCCTATTGATGCGGCATTTACTACTATTGAGCAGATTGTAGGTCACCACTACGAGCTTGACGATTTCCAGATTCACTCTGTTACAGAAGGCAGAGAAGCAACTGGTTCTGCACTTGTTAAGCTCCGTGCAAATGGCAAGCTCTATTCTGGTAATGGTGTTTCTACTGACATTATCGGTGCAAGTATTCGCGCATACATCAACGCTATTAACAAAATTATTTTTGAAGAAATATAAGGAGGGCTAAAAATGAAACTTTCTTTTTCAACTAAAGGTTGGCACGGCTATTTGTGGGAAGATTTTACAAAAATTGCAGACTCACAAGGCTTTAACGGAATTGAACTCCACAATGTAAATAACCCTTCTTTCACTGAAAAAAATGGTGCTTTTTATATGAGCTCTGCTCAAGCAACCGTTCGTGAGCTTTACGAAAAGAATTTAAGAATTCCTTGTATTGATACTCTTAAAAACCCTGCTTCAAAGGATGAAAGAGAAGCGTTTTCAGAAGAGCTTAACAAATGTCTTGAAATTGCTTCTACACTTCACATTCCTTTTGTTCGCATTAAGGCAACTGACACTGGTGAAGATTACGATGAACAAAAAGCTGAGGTTATTTCTGTTCTTTCAGACATCATTCCAAAGGCTGAAAAGAATAACGTTACAATTATAATTGAAACATCAGGTCTTTTCTCAGACACAGAAAAACTTTTAGAAGTACTTAACACATTCTCATGCGATTCACTCGCAGCACTCTGGGATTTTTATTCACCATATTTTATCGCAGGCGAGGAACCTGAAACAACAATTAAAAATCTTGGTGCTTATGTTAAACACGTGCATATTAAAGACGCTACTAAAGAGGATGGCGAAATTAAATATTGCCTTATTGGTGAGGGCGAATACCCTATTGAAGAGGCTGTTTTAGCACTTACCTCTGTTAACTACAACGGCTTTGCTTCTATTGAATGGGACCCAAAATGGATGCCTGAACTTGACGATATGGAGATTATTTTCTCTCACTTTGTAAGCTTTATGGCTCAGTTTGGCAATACCTCAAGAGCTAAAAAGACTCTTTACTCAAACAAAACGCACACAGGTAAATATGTGTGGAAAAAAGAAACTCTTATTGATGCTACATTCTCTCAGGTTCTTGACAGAATGGTTGAAGAATTCCCTGACCAGTATGCTTTTAAATACACTACTCTTGACTACACAAGAACATACTCAGAATTCCGTGACGACGTTGATGAATGCTGTAGAGCATTTATTTCTCTCGGTGTAAAACCTGGCAGTCACGTTGCAGTTTGGGCAACAAACGTACCTCAATGGTACATCGCATTCTGGGCTGCTACAAAAATTGGTGCAGTTCTTGTTACTATGAACACTGCTTACAAAATTCACGAAGCAGAATATCTTTTAAAGCAATCTGACACCCATACTCTTATTATGATTGACGGCTACCGTGATTCAAACTACAACGAAATCATTGGTGAACTTTGCCCTGAACTCGAAAACACAGTTCCAGGCGAACCACTTCACTCAAAGAGATTGCCATTCTTAAGAAACGTTATTACAGTAGGCTTTAAGAAAAAAGGCTGTTTAACCTGGGAGGATGCTATAAAAAGAGCACCATCTGTACCAAAAGAAGAGGTTTATAGACTTGCTGCTACAGTTGACGTTAATGATGTTTGTAACATGCAATACACCTCTGGTACAACCGGATTCCCTAAAGGTGTTATGCTTACTCACTACAACATTGTTAATAATGGTAAAAACATCGGCGACAGAATGGACCTTTCTACTGCAGACAGAATGATGATTCAGGTGCCAATGTTCCACTGCTTTGGTATGGTTCTTGCTATGACAGCAACAATGACACACGGTGGTACAATTTTACCACTCCCTTACTTCTCACCAAAACCAGCACTTGCTTGTATTAACGCTGAAAGAATTACAGCTTTCCACGGTGTTCCTACAATGTTCATTGCTCTTTTAGAGCACCCTGACTTCCCTAAAACAGATTTCTCATATATGAGAACAGGCATTATGGCTGGTAGCCCTTGCCCTATTGCTGTTATGCAGGACGTTGTTAATAAGATGAACATGAAAGAAATCACAATTGTTTACGGTCAGACTGAGGCTTCACCTGGTTGCACAATGAGTTCAACTGACGACCCACTCGAAGTCAGAGTTGCTACAGTTGGTAGAGCGCTCCCTGAAATTGAGTGTAAAATTGTTGACCCTGAAACTGGTGAAGATTGTCCAGACGAAGTTAACGGTGAGTTTGTTGCACGTGGCTACAACATTATGAAGGGTTATTACAAAATGCCTAAAGCTACTGCTGCTGCTATTGATAAAGACGGCTGGCTTCACACAGGTGACCTTGCTTGCAGAACTCCTGACGGCAACTACAAAATCACTGGCAGACTTAAGGATATGATTATTCGTGGTGGCGAAAATATTTATCCTAAAGAAATTGAAGAATTTATTTACACACACGAAAACGTTAAAGACGTTCAGGTTATTGGCGTTCCCGATGAACAATATGGCGAAGAAATAATGGCTTGTATCATTCTTAAAGAGGATGTTAGTATGACTATTGAAGAAATGAAGCAATACATTATGGACCACATGGCTCGTCACAAGGTACCAAAATATATTGACTTTGTAGATTCCTTCCCAATGAATGCTGCAGGTAAAATTCTTAAATATAAAATGCGTGAAAATGCTATTGAAAAATACGGTCTTCAGAAAGCAAATTCTGTTGAGACTGCCTAAAAACTTAGGAATTAGGAACTAGGAATTAGGAACTAGATATTAGGAAATAGTTAATTGAAAATTTAAAAAATACATCCTATCATTTTTAGCTGCTATAAATTGCAACTTAAAATGATAGGATAAATTTCTTATAGCAAAACCCTATTTCCTATTTCCTTATATATAAAAAAGAGATGAATAATATGAAAAACTACAATATAATAGATGCCCACTGTCACATCTATCCAGAAAAAATAGCACAAAAAGCAACTGACAGTACGGATAAATTTTATGGTGTGACACACGCACCATTTCACGGAACAACAAAAGAGCTTATAGAACAAAGTGAAATTTCTGGTGTCAGCAAAATGCTTGTTCAATCTGTTGCGACAACTGAAAAACAAGTTTCAAGTATAAACCACTTTATAGCTGATGAGGTGAAAAAATATCCTGATAAATTTATAGGCTTCGGCACACTTCACCCAAATTCAAGCGATTTAGAAAGAGATATTAACGAGCTTATTTCGTTAGAGCTCAAAGGTGTAAAGCTTCACCCTGACATTCAGAATTTTAAAATTGACGATTACCGCTGTCTTAAAATTTATGAGCTTTGTGAAAAATATCATTTACCAATTTTAATGCACACTGGTGATTCACGATTTGATAACTCTAACCCAAACCGACTTCTTCCAGTAATGGAAATCTACACTGATTTAACCGTTATTGGTGCTCATTTCGGTGGTTACTCTATATGGGAAGAAGCAAGTGAAAAGCTCTCAAAATTACCTAATTTATATGTTGACACCTGCTCCGCATTTTTCGCTTTAAAAAAGGAAACTGCACTTAAAATAATCAGGCGTTATGGTGCAGATAAGGTAATATTTGCAACCGACTACCCAATGTGGCGACAAAAAGATGAATTAGACTACATTATGTCACTTGGGCTTACTGATGATGAACTTGAGAAGATTTTTTCATCTAACATTCTGAAAATAGTTGAAAGTTGAAAATTGAAAGTTGAAAGTTTCGGAACGCTTCGCGTTGATTAAATAATCCAGGAAATAGTTAAATTAAACAACTCGTGTGTAGCAAAAACTACACACGAGTTGTTTATTTAGTAGTGAAAATGCGATTTTATAAAAACAACAGGGTCGTTTTTGGTATAACGCATTTCAAATTCAACCCCTATTGCTCCCGACCAAATAATATAGTCATTGATACACCCTTCTCTTATCTCAATGTTTTCTGCTTCTTCTAATGGAATTTCATCAAAAGTAGCATCATCTATTATATAAATTTGTTCTTCTCCATTATCATTAGAAGATACTGTATAACTACATGGTTCGCCATCTTTATCTATATACTCTTCAAATTCACTAGTACCACAAAATTTAAAGTTCTGTTCATCTTTATAAAGCTCCATCATACTATTATGACAGTCTTCAAAAAAACTTTTTGCATCTTCCGGTGTTTTACAATCTATATAATAATTATAATTACTTAATCTACCATTCGGGAAATATCTTGTAAAAGCAATGAATTCGATTTTTTTACCTTCATAATCAAATTCGAACCGATAGTTTATTGAACCTGTTTCCGAATTCATTCCACTTATTTTTTGTGGTAAACCATATCTTAATATTACGTCACTCGGTCTGCTACACCAATCCAAATCTGGTGTTAAAAACGAAACCGATATGTTTCTGTATTCTTTAGGTACAGATACAACTCCACTCAATACAACATCAAAAAGACAAATACATACCAAAACTATTACCGCAATTTTAATAAACTTTTTTGAAATCTTAATTTTTTTCATAACCCCACTCCTTTATAATTCTCATTATACCATAAAAACACTACAAATTCAATAAACACATCAAATACAAAAACATCCTACCATTTAAAGTTACTCTCAACTGAAAATGATAGAATGTTTTATTATCAACTGCTTCCTATTTCCTATTTCCTATTTCCTATTTCCTATTTCCTAATTTCTAAGACTCGCTGATTTTAACATTCTCTGCCTTAATTTCTGTATTATTAAGTACTGCATCCATAATCTGCAAAATACTTGCATCATTAAGGTTGCCTTTTGTTACAACAACCTCAGCATTATCATTATTTATCATTACAACACATTCACATTTAAGCTTTGCAGAAATAAGTGCCTCAATATCTGCTTCAAGCTTGATTGTTTTACTTAAAGCTTCTATTGACTTTGAAATTTCTTCTGCACCCTTGCTACCATCTTCAGATTCTTTTAATAATGCTTTCATATCAGCCAAAGCTTCGTCATGAGCTTTGGTTCTTTTTAATTTTACAGTAGTAAAATAGTCTGTATTTTTACTGGAAGCAGCAGTTGCGTTATTCTCTTTCTTATTTGCATCTGTCTGGTTAGAATTCACATATTTGGCTTCGCCTATGCTCTGCACATATTCGCTACCAGTTTCGCCCTCTTCTACACTCTTGTTGTCTGAATTAGTAAAATACCAATTAACAAACACGGCAGAGCCCAGTGCTACAACAAGTGTTGCCATTATAAGTTGTCGTCTTTTAATTAGTAAATTCATTATTGGTCTTTCCTTTCTCTACCGAAATATTTGTGCTGTCTATATTAAAAACCGCCGAAACAGTTTCTATAATAGCCATTTTCACTTTTTCATTCTCGCCACCAGTTGCGACTACCGCAACACCTTTCACTACAGGCTCATAAACCTTTATAATCACGCCTTCTTGTGTATTAGAACTCGTTTTCGCCATTATATATGTTTCATCTGTTTCTTCTTTAAAATCGCCATTACCAGTTTCTGTTTTTAAGTTTTTATCCTTTAAATAAACATTTTCATAACAGCTTTCAAGGGTAATCATCACCTCAACGTCTCCTACACCATCTATTTTTTCTAAAAGCTCACAAAGCTTTTTTTCCTGCTCTTTTATGTAAGCTTCTGAAGATACATAGTTATTCATATTCCCTGCACTTTCCTCATTATCCGCTAATTCAGAAACAGCCAAAAGCAAAAGTGCCAGAGTAGCACATAAAATAACCATAATATTCTTTTTGTTTTTACCAAGTTCCCCAAAAAGCCCTTTTAATTTAATCATTGTTTTTTACCCCAATTTTCAAAACTTCTCCAAAATCAGTTTTTAGCCGTTTTTCTAAACCAGATATATTTTCTTTAAAATTTTCATCTACCAAAACAGTTACCTTTGTCAGCACAATTTCATTTGTTGCTTCGTCCACTTTTGTGCTTATATATATTTCATATTCATTCACACCATCATTTATGAGTATATTCTCTATATTTTTATAAATTTCCTTTTCAATTAAACCAGCCGTATATTCAATGCTATTCGTTGGCTCTTCTGTTTCAAGTGAATATTCAAGCCCCTGTAATTCATCGTGTAAATCAAGCTTTGATAGTGGAATTATAATAACTGAGATTAAAATTATTGAAGAAACAATTCTGAACACATCTTTGTTTTTTCTTGGTAAAATGAATTCAAATATACTGCCCAAGAGTGCACACACAGCATAATTCACTAAAATTAACTTTATACTATCCATTTTTAAACACCAACATAAATCCGCAAGAGATTACAAAAAGCACGGCAGAAAAGAAAATTGTTGCTAACAGTAAAATAAGCACATCTTTAAATATGAGCACAACATTCTGTATTTTAAATGAACCTAAAACATCACCCATTGTGCTTATAAAATTAAGTGTAAAGCACCATATAAAAAGCTCTAATACAACAGGACAAACTATTATAACAACCGTTAATATTCCAAACACACCCACAGTGCTTTTAATGAGCTGCAGACTTGCCATTACACTATGATAGCTTTCACTCACAACTCCACCAACAAGCGGAATTGAACGTCCAACTAAAAACTTTACACCTCTTGTGGCTACCGTATCAGCACTTGCTCCAAGAATTGATTTTATTCCTGAAACACCTGAAAAAACCGTTGTCAATACACCTAAAATAAATATATAAACCCTTTTAATTAAATCACTCATTCTTTCACTGAAGGTTTTAATGTTGAAGCATGAAAGAAATGAAAGTGCGCACATTACATTTGAAAGAGGCTCTGCTATAGAAGAAAGTATCAGGCTAAGCAGAGAATTAAGTGCTACATTCATACCGAGAAAGGATGTTCCCTGCGCCACACCACCTGAAGCAGAGCTTACCGCACAAAAGACACCAGCAAACGATGTAGTGAACACAGAAAGCGATTCCAACACCGAAAAAGAACGCGTTATAAGACTCAGCAGTGGCACTAAAAGAAAGCACGAAACACAACACGAACCTATAAGGGTTACTGTTTCTGGTGAACGTGAAATATTTGTAATAAGTGCCATCAACGCCATTACACCTGTTACAGTCAAAAAACACTTAAACGGTTCTTTTAAACTACTCTTAAACATTTCATAAAGTGAATCAAAAATCTTTTTTGGTGTAACAGAAAATATGCTTTCATAACTCACTTCGGTAATTCCCATTTCATTTAATACCTCTATTACGGAGGAATCCACAGAAGAAATCATATCATCATAAGAAAATTCATCCTTGTAATTGTCTATATCCCCATCACCTGCAAATGCAGTTACCGAAAATAAAAAAATAAACACAATTACAAATATTAAAACACCTGTTTTTTTCATCCTACTGCTCCAATAAACTAAGTGCCGTAACAAGTACTGCTGTGAATGTAGGCATAGCCGAAACACACGCAAGAATTTTAACTACTGTGTCGAGCACGCCTGCAACGGCATTTTCACCATTATCTCTGCAAATATCAGAAACTATACCGCCGACTGTCAGAATAGAAAACGCTTTAAGCATTGTTTTCAGAATATCACCTGAAACAGAAGTCATATTTGAAATATCTGAAAACGCGTTTAAAAGTGTTTTAAACTCCGGCAGAATCCCCACGATTATAATTACAACAACAGCAATTTCTGTCAGCAACGATAATTGTGATACATACTTTCTTAAGAGGGTTAATAATATTACGCCGACGAGTGCAAAAACTGCTAATTTGGTTATTGTCATATACCAAAAAGTGACGATAGCTCGTCATTTAACTCTGTAATAAAGGGCAAAAGCATCAAGGCTACAATAATAATTCCGGCAACAGTAATTATAATAGTGTATTCCTCTTTACCACTCTTTTGTAAAATCTGATTGATAACAGCAGTTATAAGACCTATTGCCGCTATTTTATATATAAATGATATATCCAAAAGATTTTACCCCCCTAGCACGAGAACACACACAACACAAAGTGCACTAATTGCTCCCACCACATTTACTTTTGCCTTTTCTTTACTTGCACTCTCTTTATAAAACTCCTGAAATCGCTCTATATATTCATCACACAAGCTGAGCTGACCTTCTTCATCGGTTGTACCAATTTTTTGAGTAAACGCAGAAAATTCTTTTTGAATTTTTTCACCAACACAATCTGAAATTGAAATATCCTCATCAAAAGCTAAGTATGAATAATTCTCTTTTTTAGCGTTTTCTATAAGGCTCACATAATCCATTGATAAAAAGCGAATATTATTTTTAACTGAATTTATAAATTTTACCGCTTCGTAAAGTGCGCTGGTGTTCCTTTTGATATTAATAATTCTATTTAATCCTAAAAGCACAAAAACCAGAGATAGCAACACAGAAGAAATTAAATTCATATTTCAATCACTTCACTGACTTCACATGGTGCCTCTTTCCCCTTTAAAACTATCACCTTACTGAAAACTCTTGAATCAATCAATTTTTTTATATTGGGACGAAGCAACACTTCATCTAAACTGCTACCATGTGCAGTGGCAATAAATTTAACACCACTATTCATTCCAGAAAGCATAGCACTCACTTCATCATCAAGCCCAATTTCATCAAGCACTATTACATCTGGTGAAAGAGTTCTCAAAGCAATGTCAATCCCCACTTCTTTAGGAAAAAGCGATAAAACATCAGTGTGAACCCCCACATCAACGCCACCACCAAAGCTTTTTGATGCAATTTCATCCCTTTCATCTACCACAACAACCTTTTGCGGTTCAAAAGAATTTTCACCTGCATAGCTTCTGCACAAATCTCTTAAAAGTGTAGTTTTGCCAGATAACGGCTGACCCACAATAAGAAAAGAACTGCACTTCTCCCCCACTTTTTTTATAAGCTCTCTGCTACAACCTATAAAGTCCCTCGAAATTCTTATATTGACACTTGAAAATGAAGATATAGAATACACCACACCATCTTTTATAACCGCACTACCTGCAACTCCTGCTTTGCAACCATTTTTGAGTGGCAAATAGCCTTTAGCTAACATATCCTGATATGTATGAATAGAACGTCTTGACAGAGAAAACACTATTTCTTGTAATTTTTTATTGTCAACGAAATATAAATCATCGTTATAATTTACTGTAACTCGTCCATTTTTAGTACAATAAAAAACTCCATCTTTTGTATTAAGTGTTACTGGCTTGTTACTCCTGAAACGAATTTCATTCACCTTACATTTAAAGTCGTTGTTAATAGCACAAAGAAAGTTTTCTACATCCTTTGGCAAAAGTGATACTGCATTTAAAAAATCTTTCATTTTGTATAATCCTTTCTTTTTGTTTTGGGGTTCTACAAAATAATATTTACACTTGTCCGAAAATAGAACTTTATATAAAAAATATTTTTTAACTGTTTATTAAAAAACAGCAAAAAGATTGAAAGAATTTTACATATATGGTATTATATAGCGTAATTAATATTTATCAGGTGAAAATAAATGAAAAACAAATTTTTAGAAAATAAAAAATTGAAACCCTTTTATGATAACCGCTATTCATTCTTAGCAGCTGGTTGCACATTCTTTATTATGATGGTGGTTTATTATTGCTTTGATTTAATTCCATTTGGAGATAAAACCATATTGCGAATGGACCTTTACCACCAATATGGCCCACTCTTTGCAGAATTTTACGAAAGATTTGTGAATGCTGACAGTTTTCTTTATTCATGGACTTCTGGCGGTGGTGGAACATTTTTAGGTAACTTCTACAACTACCTTTCATCACCTTTTGCACTTGTAATGCTTTTAGTTGGTCACAAAAATATGCCTGAGGCTATTGCAATAATGATTATCTTAAAAGCAATTACAGCTTCTTACACATTCTCATATTTTATAAGAAAAAAATACACACCTGAGGAATCCCCTTTAACTTCTGCTTTCGGCGTGTTATATGCTTGTAGTGGCTTTTTTATTGCTTACTACTGGAACGTAATGTGGATTGATTCATTTTATCTTTTTCCGCTTGTAATGCTTGGAATAGATAAAATCATCAAAGAAAGAAAAGCTTCGCTTTATATAGTTACTTTAACACTCACCTTCTTAACAAACTATTATATGGCTTATATGGTTTGCATCTTCTCAGTGTTATTCTTCATTTACAACTACTTTATAGAGTACGATTTTTCTTCCACCTACTTTGGCAGATTAAAAGAAAGAGAAAACAATATTAAATCAACATTAAGCTGGGCTTTTAACAACTTAAGAAATTCAAGATTTTTCGACACAGGCTCAATCTTTGCAATTTCTTCTGTTTTTGCCGCTTGTCTTAGTGCCTTTGCACTTTTACCTGTTTATTTCATTCTTCAGAATTGTTCTGCAACAAGTGGTACTTTCCCGGAAGAATTAAAAACCTATTTCTCAATTTTTGACTTTTTAGCTAATCACCTTGCATATTTAGACCCAACAATACGCAGTAGTGGCGACGATGTTTTGCCTAATATCTATTGCGGTGTTTTAACTGTAATGTTAGTACCACTCTTTATTTTCTCTAACAAAATAAGTGGTAAAGAGAAGATTTTCAGCTGTGCAATTTTAGGTATTATGTTTGCAAGCTGTTACACCAACTATTTGAACTACATCTGGCATGGCTTCCACTTCCCTAATGATTTACCATACAGATTTTCTTATATGTATTCATTCTTGCTTCTGATTTTTGCATTCAGAGCACTCACATTTATAAAAGAATACACAAGAAGACAAATTATTGGTGTTGGCACTGCAACAATATTCTTCGTTATAATGGTTCAGGAAATCGGCTCTAAAAACTTCTCTGAGGTTGGCGTATGGATTTGCATTGCATTTATTGGTATCTATTGCCTTGCACTCAGTGTTTTAAACAACAAAAGTTTCCCAAAAATCGCTGTTGCGGCATTAATTCTTTGCTCTTGCTGTGCTGAATATATTGTTGCTAACACCAATAACTACAGCATGGACCAACCAAAAACCAACTTTGTAAGTGATTATGACGATTTTCAGATTTTAAAGAATAAAATTGACGAATACGAGGGCAATGAAAACTACAGAATGGAGCTCACATCACTTCGTGCCAGAATGGACCCTTGCTGGTACTACTACAATGGTGTTTCTACATTCTCTTCAATGGCTTATGAAAAAGTTTCAAATATGCAATATCATTTAGGTATGTTTGGTAACTATATAAACAGCTACACATACCACAGGCAGACACCTGTTTACAACGCTTTCTTTGCACTCGACTACATTGTTGATAATGACCAGGGCTCAACTGCTGTTATGAATGATAGCTATTATGAAAGACTTTTCAGTAACGGTAAATTCACTGCATATAAAAACAACTACTCATTACCAATTGCATTCAGAGCCAATGAAGAAATCGCTCGCTGGTCACACGACAACTCAAACCCATTTGAAGTACAAGCCAGTCTTTTTGCTGATACAACCGGTATAAACGATGTTTATACTGACCTTGAATTAGATAAAATCTCAACAAATAACACAGAATGTAATTATGAGGACTATGGTGACTCCGGTTGCTATCCATACACTGTAACAGGTGATTTGGCAGATGCCTCTTTAACTTATGACTTGACAGTAAAAGAAAGCGGTAATGCATATCTCTACTTTAAAACTGGTTCAAATTCTGTTGAAAGAATTACTGTTACCCTTTCCAATGGCATTTCACTCTCTCAGGCAATTGACACAAAGCCTTATGTTCTTGATTTAGGCTATCTCGAAAAAGGTGACAGCGTTTCGGTTTTTGCCCCTGTTAAAGAAGATATGAGTGGCTACACATATCTTTATGCCGTAACATTAAATGATAAACAATTCCAAAAAGGCTTCAACCAATTAAATGCTGATTCCTTACAAATAACTGATTTTAAAGAAACAAAAATTGAAGGTACTATGAATGCAAGTGAAGATGGTGTTATTTTCACATCTATAAACTACGACACAGGCTGGTCTGTCTACATTGACGGCGAAAAGGTCAATAAAGATGATATTGTTGCTATTGGCGATGCACTATTAGGCGTAAGGGTAACAAAAGGCACTCATACAGTAACATTCAAATATATGCCTGAAGGGCTCTTGTTGGGTGCAATTCTTTCTGTTTTAGCTTTGACTACAGTCTTACTTCTCTTATTTATAAAGAAAAAAGGCTGGTTCAGCTTCAACCCTGAATTATATGTTGAAACTGTTACAGAAGAAATAGATGCAATTGATGCATTTGATGCAAATTCCAATATAGTAGAAGAAAATGTATCATCAGAAGAACAAAACAATGAAACCTTAGAAGAATAAAGGTGTTTTATAATGTTTACTAAAATTAAAAGTGTTGGTCTTATGGGGCTTAATTCATATATGGTAGATGTTGAGCTCAGTATGTCATCAGCAGGCAAAGGTAGCAATGTAAGCATTGTTGGGCTTCCTGATACAGCTGTAAGCGAAGCCAAAGACAGAGTTACTGCTGCACTTAAGAACTCCGGACTTGATATGAGCTTCGCTTATCATTACACATTTAACCTTGCTCCTGCTGATACTAAAAAAGAAGGCTCTTATTACGACTTGCCACTTGCAATAGCAGTTCTTTCTGCAACTCAGCAAATTCGTGGTGACTACAAAGATGCCGCTTTCGTCGGTGAGCTTTCGTTGTCTGGTGAAATTAAAAGCATAAAAGGCGTTTTGCCTATGGTTATCGCCGCAAAAGAGCACGGCATAAAAGAAATTTATGTACCGTTTGACAATTGCGAAGAAGCTGCTGTTATTGAAGATATAAAAGTTTATGGCGTTAAAACCTTAAAAGAGGTTGTAGACCACATAAACGACTTCGCTGTCATAGAGCCTGTTAAATTAAAACCTTTTACTACTTTCGAGGTACCCTCTTATTTACCTGATTTTAAAGATGTCAAGGGTCAGTTTGAAGTAAAAAGAGCTTTAGAGGTTGCGGCTGCCGGTGGTCATAATGTTATGATGATTGGCCCCCCTGGTTCAGGTAAAAGTATGCTCGCCAAAAGAATACCGACGATTTTGCCTGATATTACAGTTGACGAGGCATTAGAAACAACAAAAATCTATTCACTTTCAGGTAATCTTTCTAAAGATAACCCAATTATAAATTACAGACCATTCAGAGCACCACACCACTCCGTTTCACCTGCTGGCCTTTCAGGCGGCGGAACAATACCAAAGCCCGGTGAGCTTTCACTTGCTCACAATGGTGTGTTATTTCTTGATGAATTACCAGAATTCACACGTAACACCATGGAGGTTTTAAGGCAACCTATTGAAAACGGCACTATAACAATTTCAAGAGCGGCTTGTGCTCTTACATACCCTTGCTCTGTTATGCTTATTTGTGCTATGAATCCATGCCCTTGTGGTCATTATGGTCATCCGACAAAAAAATGCACTTGTCCTTCTGGGGCACCTGCAAGGTATCTTTCAAAGGTTTCTGGTCCATTACTTGACAGATTGGATATTCACATTGAAGTTCCACCAGTTGATTACGCTCAGCTTTCAACAACTGAAGAAAGCGAATGTTCTAAAGATATCAGAAAACGTGTAAATGAAGCTAGAGCAATTCAACTAGAACGTTTTAAGGGTACAACAGTTACCTGTAACGCAAAAATGACTCCTGCAATGACAAGGCAGTTTTGTGTTCTTAGTGAAGATGCTGCAAAAATTTTAGAAAACTCTTTTGAAAAGCTGGGGCTTTCTGCGAGAGCTTACGATAAAATTTTAAAAGTAGCAAGAACTATTGCTGACCTTGATAAATCAGAAATGATAGAAAAGAAGCACATTTTTGAGGCAATTCAATACAGAAGCCTTGACCGGAAATTCTGGAAAGAATAGTTGAAACTTCAAAATTCTTATGATATACTAAAAGCTGATTAGTTTTTATAAATTGGAGCATTTTAAAAATGTTAGAAAAACTTCGTGAGAAATTCACCTATACTCAGACAATTGTACTGAGTTTCGTTCTTATTATTTTAATAGGTTCACTTTTATTATCTTTGCCAATTGCCACTGCAAATGGTCAGCCTACACCTATTTTAAATGCGATGTTTACTGCAACAAGTGCAACTTGTGTAACAGGTTTGGTTATTTACGATACATTTACACATTGGTCGACATTCGGTCACATTGTAATCCTTTGCCTTATACAAATAGGTGGGTTGGGATTTATGTCTCTTGTTACAATGATTTCCGTATTCCGCGGAAAGCGTATTGGTATATATGAACGAAGACTATTAATGCAATCCGAAGGTAATCTTAGACTTAGTGGTGTGGTAAAACTTTTAAAAAGAATTATAATCGGAACATTTTCGTTCGAGCTAATCGGAGCTGTTCTGCTATCTTTCAGATTTTGCCAAGAGTTCGGATTTTCTCGGGGGATTTTTTTCTCAGTCTTCCATTCCATTTCTGCTTTTTGTAATGCAGGTTTCGATTTAATGGGAGTAGAGTCACCTTTTTCCTCGCTTACAAATTTCCACAATGACCCCTTAGTATGTATTACTCTTATGTTTTTAATAGTAATAGGGGGATTAGGGTTCCTTGTCTGGAACGACATATTAAATTTCAAATTCGATTTCAAAAAATACTCTTTACATTCGAAAATAGTTTTTGCAACCACTTTCATAATTTCTGCTGCTTCAATTTTACTTTTTCTTATTTTTGAAGACAAAAACCTTTTGAACGGTCTTTCCATTGATGAAAAATTACTAAAAGCTGCTTTCCTTTCTATATCCCCAAGAACAGCAGGATTTAATACTTTGGATTTAACTCAACTTTCATCTGGTAGTGAAATTTTAACAATTATTCTTATGTTCATAGGTGGTAGTCCAGGTTCAACTGCAGGTGGTATAAAAATAACTACAGTTGCTGTATTATTCATTTTCACCCTTGCAACTGCAAGACACAATACTCACCCTGAAATTTTCAAACGTTCTATCCCAATAGACACATTGAAACAAGCTTCGTCTATATTCTTTTTATATATATCTGCAGTTATTGTTTCGACCACTCTTATTGCTACTTTTGAAAATTCGGATATTTCAAATATTCTTTTTGAAGCTGTATCAGCAATTGGCACAGTGGGATTATCTAAAGGTCTAACCCCAACTTTATCAGGAATTTCAAAACTCGTACTGATGATGTTGATGTTTGGTGGCCGAGTCGGTGGACTCTCATTATTTCTTTCTTTAGCAGAAAAGAAAGTAAATGCACCTGTTGACAGACCAAAAGAAAATGTTATAGTAGGTTAAGAACAAAAACTAACTCACAAGGAGAATATATTATGCAATCTATACTTGTTATCGGTGTCGGAAGATTTGGTAAGCACTTAGCTAAAACAATGCTTGATTTAGGTAACGACGTTGTTATAGTAGATAAAAACGAAGAAAAGGTTGAAGCTTTAAACAGCATTTTTCCAAACTCTTTCATTGGTGACTGTAAAAACGAAGGTGTTCTTCGTTCTTTAGGTATAAACAACTTTGATATTTGCTTCGTTTGTATAGGCAGAGATTTTCAGGCTTCACTTGAAATCACTTCTTTACTTAAAGAATTAGGTGCAAAAAAAGTTGTTTCTGTTGCTAAGCGTGACAGACAAGCAAATCTTTTGAAAAAAATCGGTGCAGACGACACAATTTATCCTGAAAGAGAAATAGCTGAAAAGACTGGTATAAAATACAATGCTAAAAATATTTACGACTTAATTCAGATTACTGAAGAGTATGCAATTTACGAAATTCCGGTTCTTGTTTCTTGGGTCGGTAAAACAATTCAAGAGGTTGACGTTCGAAAAAACTACCACGTCAACATTATCGTTGTAAAAAATGGAGACAGAGTTACAGGTGCTCCTGGTGCTAACTACAAATTCATTGAAAACGACCACATTATGATTTTAGGCACACAGCACGATGTATTTAAACTAGCTAACAAAACCTGATTAAAAAACCATCAACAATTTGTTGATGGTTTTTTTAATCTTATATTTTCTATTGGTAGCTGTGCTAAAATTATCGCGACAAACACTAATATGCAACCGAATATCTCGTTGCTTGTAAGTCGTTCACCAAACACTGCACCTGAAAGTGCCGCAAATACAGATTCCAAGCTCATTAAAAGACTTGCCACTGTAGGACTTAAATTTTTCTGTGACACAATCTGCAAGGTGTAAGCGACACCTGACGATAAAACTCCTGCATAAAGAATTGAAATAATTGCTTCTTTAATCAAAGCAAAATCAATTGTTTCAAATATCAATGCTGTAATAAGTGATAATACACCAACAACAAAAAACTGAACCAAAGAAAGTCTTACTCCGTCAACCTTTTTTACGAAATGGTCAATTACCATAATGTGCACGCCGAAACAAACTGCACAGAGTATAAGCATAAAATCTCCGAAATTGAGTGCACTTGTTTCTGAAACACACAAAAAATACATTCCTGTGACACCAAGCGCAATACAAACCCACATAAACGGCTTTATTTTGCGTTTTAAGAAAAGACCTAAAATAGGTACCGCTAATATGTAAAGAGTGGTTAAAAAGCCTGATTTGCCCACTCCTGACGAAATAATGCCAACTTGCTGTAAAAAGGATGCCACAAAGAGCACAATACCACAAAAAGAGCCACCCAACAATAAATCTTTTGAAAAGAATGATTTATATTCGCCGTGCTGACCTTCTCCCTGTTTCTGACCTTTTTTATAAACAAATATTGAAACCGGAACAAGCGTCAACACACCAAAAAACGAGCGTGACATAAGAAATGTAAACTGCCCTAAAATGTCTAATGCTTCACTTTGTGCAACAAATGCACTACCCCATATAAACGCTGCCAGCGTAAGAAGAAGCGAAGCCACCAATTGTTTTCTTTTATCTTTTTTTAATGCCATAGATTACTCCAACATTTCACGCACACGTGTAGCTCTTAAAGCGTCTCGACCATTTCGATCTAAAGGTCTGTCTACAGAAAGCGAAATTGTTGCAGGCTGTAAATTAATCATCATACCTTCTATTTTCGCTGTATCAATATTAATTAAACCTTTTACTGCACCAAGTCGAACTAAGGATAATAAATCCATAAGCTCATCTGTATCTATAAGTCTTGCATATTTAAGTGTACCAAAAGCTCTGAAAATTTTATCTTCGCTAACTGTTAATTTTAAAAGCTCTTCTCTTGCTGCTCTTTCTTGCGCCGCAATTTGCAAAGCGATTGATTTAAGATTTTCGATAGCTGCTTTTTCAGAAATACCCAAAGTGATGCTATTGCTCAACTGGAACATATCGCCCTTAGCAGAAGCACCCTCACCATAAGACCCACGAAGAGTAAGACCTAATTTCTGAACAGTTGAAATAAGCTTTGGTATTTGCATAAGTGACACAAGTCCTGGTAAATGAAGCACCACAGATGCCTTCATACCTGTACCTATAATAGTAGGGTCCTGTGTTAAATAACCAATTCTTTCATCAAATGCAAAATTGAGCTTACTTGAAAGAGCATTATCAATTTCATTAGCAGTTTTATATGCTTCATCAAGAGAAAATGCTGCATACATAACCTGAAAACGAATATGGTCTTCTTCATTCAACATTACACTTACAGATTCATCTTCTGTAATTAAAAGTGCTCTACCATCCCTTGAAGATGCAAACTCAGGGCTTACAAGATGTCTTTCAGCGAGTGAGACAACCTCATATTGAGAAAGTGTTTTCATTTCTAAATAATTGAAGTTGTAATTTACAAGTGAATCTGATGCATCTTTAATGATGCTGTTCACCTTCAGCTTGTCTTGTAAAGAAAGCATTTGTGGAAAAGGAAACTCTCTTAAATTTCTGACTAAGTGAATACTTGTGCTTATTATAACATCATTCTGCACACCAGTACCTAAATACCATTTTGCACCCATATTATGCACCTCCACTCAAAGCATTGATTTCATCACGGAGAGTAGCCGCTAATTCAAACTCTTCTTTTTCTATTGCCTCTTTCAATGCTCTCTTAAGTTCATCTATTTTTTTCACTTCACCGAAGTTGCTTTCAGTAAAATCGGTTGGAATTTTACCCTGATGAGTAGTTTTACCATGAATTTTTCTTAAAGTAGGTAAAAGCTTATCATAGAATGTAACATAACATTCAGCACAACCAACCTTACCGCTTTCTGCAATATCGTTAAAGCTTTTACCACAAAGCGAACATCTTAAAACTCTGTCACCAGAAAGGCTTTTTTCACTTCTGCCCAACAAATCGCTGAAAAGGTCCGAAAAACCTAAAGAAAAAGCATCTCCGTAACCGAGTGAACGTGCGCAATCTGAGCAAAGGTGAACTTCAGTTGCACTACCATTTATTATTCTTTTCATGTGCATATTTGCTTCATTTTTTTTGCAATTCTGACAAAGCATAAAAGCCCCCCTGAAATTAATATATATTCCTTATTATTATAATTCAAATTTCAATTTTATTCAAGTATTTGTTGTTTCAACGTTAAAACTCCGACAACCCAAAGCCCTTAACTTCGAATTGTCGGACAAATTCAACTTATCGCTTTATTTACCACAGCATTAAAATCGTCTATTGTTATTTCAGAATCATCAGTAAGATTTCCAGCCAAAAATACACTTCCAGATAAATTGGTGCACTTTGTACGTGCCAACTCAACTAACATACAATCCAAACCATCACAAACACCATCGCCGTTTAAATCACCTTTTACAACGAGTATGTGCTCTTTTAACACTGCACCATCTTTATCTTTTATCTGTACTCTTGTACCAGTACTATAAATATTATATTGTGTTGGTACAACTGAAACTGTATAATCTTCGGATGGTTTCAAAAGATTCGCAATTTCTGTTTCTTTTACTTCATCAACAATCAACATACCATCAGTAACTTCTGTTGTTTCGGTATCAATAGAATATATTGTTGATATATCAACAAATGAAAAACCTTTAGCAATTGCATATTCTTCTGCTTTAGAACCAGATATTCCATAAATTGTTATATCCGTACCCCCGGTATAATTCAACATATTATCTGCGATTTCAGTTACACTTTCAGGTATAACAAATCTTTTAAGTCCACTAAATCCAACAAAATTAAATGGACCCGTAATGCTTTTCACCGTATCAGGAATAACAACTGTTTCTATGCTTGAAGATGATTGCAAATCATATAAAAAATTGTTAATACTCGTTACAGTATACCCATCAATTTCCGAAGGAAACACCAACACTGAATCAACATTATCAAGATATCTGTTAACCGTTACCGTTTTTTGAGAATCATCAACACTATAGTTCCATGCACTGATACCGCATTTTACACAACGCTCATTTTCAAACTTATGATATAACGGGTCAACAGTTTCGAACCAAGTGTATCCGCAACTACATTGTGCATACGCTTTTCCATTCTCTGTACAAGTAGGTTCTTTACACCCCATAGCTTCAAACTTATCATAATCATAAGAAATATTATGCGAAGCCATATTGAAATGAAACTTTATATTCTCTACGTCAGAAAAAGCATCATCATTAATTTCAATTGCTGCTACATTTTCTTCCGTTGCAACATAATATATATGTTGTAAATTCTGATTACTCCCGAAAGCATTCACACCAATCTTTTTAACAGATTTAGGAATTGTTACAGTTTTTATACTATCACAATTAGTAAAAGCATGCGACTTTATTTCTGTTATTCCGTCTGGTATAACTAAATCTTTAACAAGAGTATCATTAAGATATAATTCAGAGCCCGAACCTAATAATGTATATAGAGGATTTGAGGTATTACTGTAAAAATCAATTTCACACCAACTATAAAGACTACTAATATACACTTTTGTTTTTGTCTTATAATGGAACCCGTCTCCCGTCATTTTTTGGACGGTTTCGGGAATTGTAATAGAAACCACATTTACGTTTTTAAACGCCACAGTATCTATTTCTACAACAGGTAAAAGCGGAAAGTCACCTTGTACGTGAGAGGGTATATCTACAGCATTATCTCCATCGGTTGCATTATAACCCACAAGAATATAACCCGTACCATCTTCATTCAATTTAAATGTAAATGGTTCTCGAACCACTATGCCTTCCTCTGCTTCAGGCTCTGTAGTCTCCGTCTCTGTTTCAATTTCTGTTCCCGTTTCCGACTCTGACGTAGTTTCTGTTTCTACACTATCTTCATTTGCACTTACAGGCACACTAAAACATATACCAATAACTAAAGCAAAAACTAATAATAAACTCCTTTTCTTTTTCATTACTTTCACCCCTAACAATATTTAGACTTAAACCCAAACTAATAATATCACTATATTATATTTATTTCAATAGATTTTTGATTTTTCTCTTTATAGCACCACATTTATCTATTATTAAAAAAAGTCCGACATTTCTGTCGGACTTTTTATCACCATTTATTATGCACTCGTTCGTAGAACACAGGCATATTTTCTATTTTTAATTCTGTACCATCGTCAAGTACTGCTATACCATTCAACATACCAAATAATTTATCAGCATGCTGTGACATAATACCAACAGAAATGTCTGTTCTGTCGTTAAAAAATGGAGTAAAAACCATTTTGAAACGATTATCACTAGAAGTCATATTCCATGGCGACATTACGTTTTCTGGAATACAAAAATCAATTAAATCCAATTTATGACATTTACCATCATAAAAGAGCATATTTTCAGAAGCCGCCGAGGTATCACCAAAACCGTAACCGATATTATAACCAAATGGCTTACCGTTTACTGTTCCGCTACCAATACCCCAGTACCAAGTGTTGTCATAAGTCCAGACTCCTCTGCCCCAGTCAAGAATTCCATAATCTTTACTGTCCTGGAAGGTGTATGTTCTGCCCTTAACCGTTACAGAGCCTTTTGCTTTCATACAAGTGATTTTCTGGTTGTAGTAAAAAGCCTTTTTATTTTCTTTCCAAGGTGTTGCTATAACCATTGTATCCATTGGCGGTTGTTCTAAATAAATATCTGCAACAATCTCAGTATGATTAAAGGTTCTTTTAAAATCGCAATAAATGTGTCTGCCTGTTTCAGTTCTTTCTATATGAAACTCACAGCTCTTATTTTTGAATGAAATGTCACCTTTTTCACTAGTAGGTGGTAAACCTAACTTACCCATTGGCATTAAAGGTGTTTCTGTTGCCGAGAATTTTTCTTTTGTCTGAAAATCGAAAACTGAGCAATCAACAAGCCCCATATAGCCATTATCAGCAAATGTGAAAGAAACAGCGTATTTACCTTCATTATTTATAATGTGGTAATAATCCCATTCTTTAAGCCTTGACTTATTTGCTTTTACCATAGAACGAGAATAATCGTAAACTAAACTATTTGCCCAACCAGCTTCACGTAAAGCACCTTTTTCATCTAACAAATTGCCACTGCCTGTAAGCTTATGATTAAGATTTTTAGAATTCATAAATTAAATTCCTTTTTCATCGTATAAAAATACTGTTTCAAGAGCAATTTTAACACCAGCATCAATTGCTTGTGGTTTTATCATTTCTACAGTATCAAGTCTTGTATGATAATATCTGGATGGTTCTGGATTCATAGCAACAAAGGTTGCCGCAGAAATACCTTTTTGTGAAAATGCTGCCGCATCAGTTGCACCTAATTCAATAGTACCAGTTGGCACATCAAAACCAGCATTTTTCGCACCGTCTTGAATAAGCCTTGCAACTCTTTCGTCATTTTTAGTAAGGCCGTTCATATCTTTACTATAAATTTTCATAAATTCCATTTCACAGATTGTATCTATACCAACAACAACTGTTTCAACATCTTTATTATTTAATTCAGGGTGATTTTTCAAAAACGCTTTTGAACCACGAAGACCTGCTTCTTCAGCACCAGTTAAAAGCACACAAACCTCTGTGTTTTCAAAACGAATGTCGTTATCATTAAGATATTTTGCTACTGCATTTGAAATAAACACACCACTTAAATTATCTATACAACCTGTAACTGGTAATTTGTAATTTATAAAGCTAAAATTAAAGAAATAAACGATTATAGTAAGATAAAGTATAACTGCTAATATTTTAGTTACCAAACCTTCTGAGAGCCATACTATATCAGAAAATGCACCATTTGTTGCTACGCCATAAATTGAAAAACCTAAGCCTGCCAAAAGACAAATTGCTGCACCATAAATATTGAAAGCCACACCTTTTCTGCCTGTTTTGTATGTATATTTCCATTCATAAGCAGAGTCAGTATGAGCACAAAGTATAATTCTCTTTTTTGTTTCACCACTTGCTTTTCTTACACCATAAACATTGCCTGCTGTTTTCTTTTTAAAAAATACATCTAAAACAGGTTTATAGAAACCAAACTCAAGTGCAATCATTAAAATAATTGCAAAGAAAATAACTGCTGAAACCACAAAGAATCCCAATGTAAACATTGCAATAGCTATAATTGCCATAATAACACCAATTCTTATCCATGACATAAATGCTTTGTCACTTACTTTGAATTCTTCACGTGTAACCTCATCGCAGAAATTATTAAGGTCATTCATCATATATTCCTGTGCATTTTTTTCTGCTTCACTACCTGTTGGTCTTGCACCAAAATTCTTACAACAATTCTTAATGCTCTTTATAGCATAGTTAGTGTATTCTCTTACTTTAATATCATAATTCTGTATGCTTTCGCTTGCTTTCATAAATGATAAAACTCCTTCTTTTATATATCCTTTTCATTATACTATTTAGCATAAGAAATAGCAATATTATTTACTTAATACATTCTTTAAATATTGACCAGTATAAGACTTTTTATTTTTGGCTACTTCTTCAGGTGTACCAGTTGCAACTATGGTACCACCACCGTTACCACCCTCTGGACCTAAATCTATAATATAATCTGCTGTCTTTATTACATCAAGATTGTGCTCAATTACAACTATACTGTTTTCTGCATCTACAAGGCGATTTAAAACCTCTAAAAGCTTACTTACATCAGCAGTATGAAGACCTGTTGTAGGCTCATCTAAAATGTAAATTGTTCTGCCTGTTGAACGCCTTGAAAGCTCAGTTGCAAGCTTAACTCTCTGAGCTTCACCACCTGAAAGTGTTGTAGCCGACTGACCTAAGGTTATATAACCTAAACCAACATCGTTAAGAGTTTCGAGCTTTCTATGAATTTTAGGGTGATTTTTGAAGAATTCAGTTGCTTCTTCAACTGTCATATTAAGAACGTCAGCAATACTTTTGCCCTTGTAAAGAACCTCTAAAGTTTCTCTGTTATATCTTGCACCATGACAAACCTCACAAGGAACATAAACGTCAGACAAAAAGTTCATTTCAATTTTTATAATGCCATCACCCTCACAAGCTTCACAACGGCCACCCTTTACATTGAATGAAAATCTACCTGCCGAGTAGCCTTTCATTTTTGCATCCTGTGTCTGACTGAAAAGCTCACGTATATCTGTAAACACGCCTGTATATGTTGCTGGGTTTGAACGTGGTGTTCTGCCTATAGGTGACTGGTCTATATCAATAACCTTATCAAGATTTTCCAAACCAGTAATATCCTTGTGCTTACCAGGGAATTTTCTTGCACCATTAAGCTCAGCAGCTAATTTTTTAAACAATATTTCATTTATTAAAGATGATTTACCAGAACCTGAAACACCAGTTACAGCAACAAATTTGCCAAGTGGTATTTCTACATCAATATTTTTAAGATTGTTTTCACTTGCACCTTTAATAACAATCGATTTACCGTTACCACGTCTTCTTTCGGTTGGCACTTCAATACTTCTCTTACCTGCTAAGTATTGACCAGTAATAGAATTCTTACACTTTTTAATATCATCTACTGTTCCCTGAAATACAATTTCACCACCATGAACACCAGCACCAGGACCTACATCAACAATATAATCAGCAGAATTCATTGTATCTTCATCGTGCTCAACAACAATAAGTGTGTTACCCAAATCTCTTAAATTTTTAAGTGATTGCAAAAGCTTGTCGTTATCTCTCTGGTGAAGTCCGATACTAGGCTCGTCTAAGATATATAAAACACCCATTAAAGAAGAACCGATTTGTGTAGCAAGTCTGATTCTCTGACTTTCACCACCTGAAAGTGTACCGGCAGAACGAGAAAGTGTTAAATAATCAAGACCAACGTCACAAAGGAATGAAAGTCGTGAACGTATTTCTTTAAAAATCTGTTTACCGATTTTTTTGTCTTTTTCCGATAGTGTTTCTTCTATATTTTCAATAAAATTCAATTCTTCTTTTACAGACATATCGGTAAATTCCATAATATTTTTACCGCCGACTGTTACAGCTAAAGAAGCTGGTTTAAGACGTTTACCTTTACATGAAGGGCATGGACATTCTGTCATATATTGCTCAATTTCATTTCTTGACCAATCACTCGTAGTTTCTCTGTGACGACGTTCAAGGTTGTTTATAATACCTTCAAAATCAGTCATATAAGTACCACTACCATATTCATTCACTCTTGTAACTGGTATTCTTTCGCCTTTTGTACCATAGAATATGGCATCCTGACCCTCTTTTGAAATATCCTTAAAAGGTGTATCGAAAGTAAAATTATCTCTGCGAGTGCTGCATAATACATACCAGCAATTGTACTTCTGTCACTCTGACCCCAACCACAACCTTTAATTGCACCTTCGCTAATAGAAAGATTTCTGTTAGGGACCATTAAATCCTCAGATACCCTTAAAAACATGCTAAGACCCGAGCAAGTAGGACACGCACCGAATGGATTGTTAAAAGAAAACATTCTTGGCTCTAATTCATCCATAAAAGAGCCATGCTCAGGACAAGCAAAATTTTGTGAATACAACTGCTCTTCACCATCTACAACGGCGATTAAAACTGTTCCGTCTGTAATAGAAAAAGCTGTTTCTAATGAATCTGCAAGACGAGAAGCAATATCACGCTTCATAACAAGGCGGTCTACAATAATCTCAATATTATGCTTTATATTTTTCTCTAATTTAATATCCTCAGATAAGTCGTAGACAATACCATCAATTCTCGCTCTTACGTAACCTGATTTCGAGGCGTGCTCAAGTTCTTTTTTAAATTCGCCTTTTTTGCCTTTTGCTATGGGAGCTAAAATCTGAAACTTTGTGCCATCTGGGAGCTCCATAACCTTATCTACAATCTGGTCAACTGTCTGAGTTTTAATTTCTTTTCCGCAAACAGGGCAATGTGGGACACCCACTCTTGCATATAAAAGACGAAGATAATCGTAAATTTCTGTTACCGTACCAACAGTTGAACGAGGATTTTTTGAAGTTGTTTTCTGGTCGATTGATATTGCCGGTGAAAGACCTTCTATGCTTTCAACATCAGGCTTATCCATCTGACCCAAGAACTGACGAGCATAAGAAGAAAGGCTTTCCATATATCTTCTTTGCCCTTCAGCATAAATTGTATCGAATGCAAGTGAAGATTTACCAGAACCTGAAAGACCTGTAAAAACTACAAGCTTATCTCTTGGTATTTCTACATTTACATTTTTTAAATTATGAACTTTTGCACCTTTTACTTTTAAATTCTTTTCCATTTTTATTCCTAACTATTCTTAATTTTCTCTATTTGGTCTCTTAAATATGCCGCATGTTCAAATTCAAGAAGCTTTGCGGCTGCTCGCATTTCTTTTGTAAGCTTTTCTATCAACTGATTTTTCTCATTAGCAGAATAACGCTTTTTAGCAATTTTTTCCTGAACATTGTCTTTTGAAGAAATTTCAAGAATTTCACGAACATCCTTCTTTATTGTTTCAGGAATAATTCCATTTTCTTCGTTATATTTCATTTGCTTTTCTCTACGACGATAAGTTTCAGTAATTGCATTTTCCATAGAACGAGTAACCTCGTCAGCATACATAATAACCTGACCATTACTGTTACGCGCCGCTCTGCCTATAGTCTGAATAAGCGAGGTTTCGCTTCGCAAAAAACCTTCTTTATCAGCATCCAGAATTGCCACAAGTGACACCTCTGGAATATCAAGACCTTCACGAAGCAAGTTGATACCAACTAAAACGTCAAACTCACCGAGTCTCAAATCCCTTATAATTTCCATTCGTTCTATTGTATCAACATCAAAGTGCATATAGCGTACTTTTATTTTACACC
Organism: uncultured Clostridia bacterium; assembly: GCA_937916395.1. Lineage (GTDB taxonomy): Bacteria > Bacillota > Clostridia > Oscillospirales > Acutalibacteraceae > DTU089. Next base: position 31,359 of record CALFTN010000012.1, read on the forward strand.
CTTCAAGATATTCTGTTAAATCCTCAGCCATTTTTCTTGTAAGCGTTGTAACTAAAACACGCTCTTTTCTGTCTACTCTTATATTAATTTCAGAAATCAAATCATCAATCTGACCATCAGTGCTTCTGACAAAAATTTCAGGGTCTAAAAGACCTGTTGGTCTTATAACTTGCTCTGCAATTTGTGCACTCTTAGACTTCTCAAATTCACCAGGTGTTGCACTCACAAAAATCCTTTGGTTTGTTTTCTCGTAAAACTCATCAAATTTAAGTGGTCTGTTATCAAACGCAGAAGGAAGTCTGAATCCAAAGTTAACAAGACTTTCCTTTCTTGAAAAATCGCCACCAAACATACCGCGAACCTGTGGCAATGTAACGTGTGACTCATCAACAAACAACAAATAATCATCTGGAAAATAGTCAAGGAGTGTAAACGGGGCTGAGCCCGGCTCTCTGCCTGACATAACTCGTGAATAGTTTTCAATACCTTTACAAAAACCAGTTTCACGAAGCATTTCTATATCGTATTGTGTTCGTTGCATAATTCGTTGTGCTTCTAAAAGCTTGCCTTCTTTTTTGAAATTTTCAGCAGTTACTGTCATTTCATTATAAATCTCTTCAAGTGCTCTTTCCATTTTCTCATGCTCAACAACATAGTGAGATGCAGGGTAAATTGCAACGTGTGAAAGATTGCATTTAACTTCACCAGTCAAAGGATTAAATTCAGAAATTCTGTCTATTTCATCGCCAAAAAACTCAACTCTTATTGCGTTCTCAGATGAATAAACAGGGAAGATTTCTACAGTATCGCCTTTTACTCTGAATTTATTTCTTTCAAATGCAACATCATTTCTTTCGTATTGAATCGAAACTAATTTATTAAGTAAAGCATCCCTGTCTTTTTGCATACCAGTTCTCAAAGAGATAACCATACTTCGGTAATCAATAGGGTCACCAAGAGTATAAATGCAGGAAACTGATGCAACAATAATTACATCTCGTCTTTCTGAAAGTGCAGATGTTGCCGAGTGCCTTAGTTTATCTATCTCATCATTAACTGCACTGTCTTTTTCAATATAGGTATCAGTTGTCGGAATATATGCTTCCGGTTGATAATAATCGTAATATGACACAAAATATTCAACTGCATTTTCAGGGAAGAATTCTTTAAATTCAGTGCAAAGCTGTGCAGCTAGTGTTTTATTATGAGCAAGAACTAAAGTAGGTTTATTTACATTAGCTATAATATTAGCCATTGTAAAGGTTTTACCAGAACCAGTAACACCTAAAAGTGTTTGTTCTTTAAGTCCTGCATTCACTCCATCAGTAAGCTTTTTTATTGCTTCTGGCTGATCACCTGTTGGCTTGTAATTAGAATGTAAAATGAATTTATCCATACTGCACCTCCCTGAAATTTAATCGAAGCGTATATATTTTTATTATAACACAAAATTATATATACTTGCAATAAAAAAGGCAGATAGATTTCCAAAAAATCTATCTGCTTTTTGTTGCTTATAGCATCTTAGTCTGCTCTCTCTTTTGCTTCTCTACCATCTTTTAAAAGTTGTTTTAACATAACCGCATCGTCATTTTTCATAGCATCGCTGTATTTTTTAAGTTCCTCAATGAGATAATCGAGTTCAAAAATAAGATTATCCTTATTTTCTAAGAACAATTCAGTCCACATATTTTCATTAAGGTAAGCAACACGCGTTAAATCCTTGTAGCTACCAGCCGAAATACCTTTACGCTGACTTGAGGATGGGCTTTTTATGTAAGCATTTGACACGATGTGCGCGAGCTGAGAAGTAAAAGCAATCAACTTGTCATGCCTTTCAGGTGTCATCACTGAAACACGACCAAAACCAATTGAAATAATCACTTCACGTGCATTCGCAAGTGTTAAAATGTCTTCGTTTTCCTTTGGAGTTAAAATGAATGGTGAATTATGGAACATTGTATCCTTTGAGTTTTCGTAACCAGAAAACTGAGTACCAGCCATAGGGTGACCACCTATAAATGTAAAACCATTCTTTTCTGCAATATCAAAGCAATCATCACATACACAACGTTTAACACCTGCACAGTCGATTACAACTGCTTCATCTTTAAAATTCTTCGCATTTTTAGTTAAGTAATCTTTAACTGCTTCTGGATAAAGCGGAATAAAAACATAATCACATTCTTTAAGGTTTTCACTTGTGAGTTCTTTATCAATCATCTTTTCTTTCAATGCTGATTTTACAGTTTCTTTTGAAATATCAAAACCATAAACCTTATGCTTTGTATTCTTTTTTGTAGCCTTAACAAGTGAACCACCTATAAGACCCATACCTACAACACCAATAGTTAAATTTGCCATATCTATCAACCCTCTAAAATTATTTATAAAACAAAAACGCCCTCAGCAGTGATTTTACTGCTAAGGGTTAAAAACAAATAAATGCAGCACAAATCACTATTACTTAATTTTCTAAGTAATAGTAATAATAGTGGTATGAAACTGCAAATGAATTTGTCATAACTATTTCTCCTGAAATTTAATAATGTTATATTATCACTATAGGTTAGTTTTGTCAATAATCAATAATATAGGAATATCTAATTAATATGATTAAAAAAATTGATAATGATTCTTATAACAAAAAATAAACCGTAGCAGATATGCTACGGTTTTAATGTACCCTGAAAACTGAATAAAGGAAAGCGGAAGAAACAAACGAAATGGTCAAGCCCTCGACCTATTAGTACTGCTTAGCTGAACATGTCACCATGCTTACACATGCAGCCTATCAACCTCATAGTCCATGAGGGGTCTTACTAACTTAAGTTATGGGAAATCTCATCTTGGAGATGGCTTCACGCTTAGATGCTTTCAGCGTTTATCCAATCCGCACATAGCTACTCGGCCGTGCCACTGGCGTGACAACCGATGCACCAGCGGTGCGTCCATCCCGGTCCTCTCGTACTAGGGACAGCG
>CALFTN010000013.1 GCA_937916395.1 uncultured Clostridia bacterium
TGTTATTCTTCACACTCACTGCACAACAGGTATGGCTTATATGACAATCCTTAAGGCAGTTGAAGCAGGTTGCGATATTATTGATACAGCAACATCTTGTTTCTCAGGTGGTACTGCACAACCTGCAACAGAAACAATTCACGATGCTCTTACAGGCCTTGGCTATGAAACAGGTCTTGACAGAGATACATTAAAGGCTGTTAATGACCACTTCAAGCCAATTCGTGACCAGTATCTTGCATCAGGTCTCTTAAAGCCAAAGGCACTCGTTACTGATACAGATGCTTTGACTTATAAAGTTCCTGGCGGTATGCTTTCGAATATGATGGCAAACCTTGAAGATATGAACGCACTTGACAGAATGGAAGAAGCTCTTCTTGAAATTCCTCAGGTTCGTAAAGATATGGGTTATCCTCCACTTGTTACTCCTCTTAGCCAAATGGTTGGTAATCAGGCGGTTACAAATGTTCTTGTTGGCGAAAGATACAAGAACATTTCAAAAGAAATTAAGGCATATATCAAGGGCGAATACGGTAAGGCTCCAGGTCCTATTGACGCTGACCTTCAGAAGAAAGTTCTTGGCGATGACGCTCCTATTACTTGTCGTTTTGCTGATACTCTTGAGCCAGCATTTGAACAGACAAAAGCAGAACTTGGTGATGTAGCTAAATGTGATGAAGATGTTCTTTCATACATTGCTTTCCCTCAGCAAGCTGAGAAATTCTTTGAAGCAAGAGCAGAAAAAGAAAAGAACACATTCAAATATTCAATCAAAAGAGTTGACTAAGGAGGACATAAAATGACGTTATCAGAAATTTTAAGTATTTCTGCTACTGGTTTTATTGTCGTTTTAATTATTCTTATTCTTCTCGCAGTAATCATTGTTATGCTTTCAAAGGTAATACGTGCAGTTGAAGGCGGTGCAAAAAAACCAGTTAAAACTGAAAAAATTAATACAGAGTCGCATACAAAAATAACAGCAAGTTCCCCTGCTCCTGTTGAAATTTCTGCACCAGCACCTACACCTGTTCAATATTCAAACGCTGTTACCCTTTATAAGACAGATTACAAAACTGCGGCATCAATTATGGCTATTGTAAGTCACGAAAGCGGCATTCCTCTTGAAAGACTAAACTTTAGTTCAATAAAACTTGATGACTCTCTTGAACTTTATAAAACTGACTATAAAACAGCAGCATCAATTATGGCTATTATAAGCCATCAGACAGGGATTCCGATTGAACGCCTTGTATTCAAGTCAATTAGACTTTGCGACACACCTGAGCTTTACAAAACTGATGAAGAAACAGCAGCTAAAGTTATGGCAATCACAAGCAAAGAAACAGGAATTCCACTTGACAGACTTGTATTCAAATCAATTAAACTTATTGAGAAATAAAGGAGATTATTAAAATGAAATATGTTGTTACATTAAACGGAAATGATTACGAAGTTGAAGTAAATGAACTTAACGAAGCAGTTGTTACTGCAGTTGTTCCATCAGCAGCTCCTGTTGTAGTTGCAGCTCCTGTAGCACCTGTTGCAGCTCCAGCTCCTGTGGCTGCCCCTGTTGTTGAAGCTGCTCCAGCTCCTGCAGCAGCGCCTGCACCTGTTGCAGTTGGTGACGGTACAAAAGTTACTGCTCCAATGCCTGGCACAGTTCTTTCAGTTAACGCATCAGTTGGTCAGTCAGTAAACGAAGGCGATGTTCTTTTCATTCTTGAAGCTATGAAAATGGAAAACGAAATCGTTGCTCCTTGCGCAGGTACTGTTAAGCAGGTTATTGCTACTAAAGGCGCATCAGTTGCTACTGACGAAGTTCTTGCAGTTATCGGCTAATCAGAGGTGCAGATATGCAGATAGTTAACGCTCTTATAGAGCTTTTTAATCAATCTAACTTTGTTAACTTACCATGGCAGAACTGGGTTATGATTGGTGTTTCATTTCTTTTTCTCTATCTTGCCATAGTTAAGAAGTTTGAGCCATTACTCCTAATTCCAATCGCTTTTGGTATGCTTCTTGTTAACATATATCCCGAAATAATGGCAGACCCAACCAATATGTCATTTATCGGTGATAACAATCCATTTGCTGACCCTAACGCCCATTGGTATGATTCTGGCGTATTAAGACTTATATACGCAGGTGTTAAGTCAAGTATTTTCCCTTGTCTTATCTTTATGGGTGTTGGCGCTATGACTGACTTTGGCCCTCTTCTTGCTAACCCATCAAGCCTTTTGCTTGGTGCAGCGGCACAATTAGGTATTTATGTTGCATTTACTATTGCTATGCTCTCAGGCGAATTTACACCACAAGAGGCGGCATCTATTGCTATTATTGGTGGTGCAGATGGTCCTACAGCAATTTTCCTTACAGGTAAACTTGCTCCACATATGTTAGGTTCAATTGCAGTTGCAGCTTATTCATATATGGCTTTGATTCCACTTATTCAGCCACCTATTATGAAATTGCTTACAACTAAAAAGGAAAGAGAAATCAAAATGAATCAGCTTCGTACAGTTAGTAAAGCTGAAAAGATTATCTTCCCTATTGTTGTTACTGTTATCTGTGTTCTTAT
>CALFTN010000014.1 GCA_937916395.1 uncultured Clostridia bacterium
GTCCCCCTCTCTTCGAAGAGAGGCGTTTTTGTTACCATTACTTTTTCGTTTCATTCAAAATAACTGATAATCTAAAAATGATACGATAAGTTATCTATTACAACTAGTTATTATAATAGCGTCGCAGACCCTCAACTCAGCACTCAGCACTAAAAAGCTCTGCACTTTGCACTAAATCACTAGCAACTAGCCAACCAGCCACACCAGCCAACTTGAAATTGGCAAAATTGGGGAACAAACACAAGTCTGCCCCCCAAATTAATAATATCACTTTTTTTAGTAATAATTTTCCCTAATAAGAATATATTGTAAACAATTTATAAATTGGGGGCAAAACCCAAAATTATACAAGCACACGAAGAACCTCTTCAACAGAAGTTGTACCTTCAAGAATTTTGTCGATACCTTCCTGACGGAGTGTATGCATACCTTGTTTTATTGCAAGGTCTTTAATTTCTGCTGAGCTTGCACGTTTTATAATAAGTTCACGCATTTCATTTGTAACCTGCAAGAATTCAAATACACCCTGACGACCCTTATAACCTGTATTGTTACAAGCAATACAACCTTTTGCTTTATGAATTTTGATTGTATCTGTTGGCTTTTTGCCGTCATGTGGGAAGTCTGGCAAGCTCTTTAAGAGTTCTTCATAAGTAATTTCTATTTCTTCTTTACAACGTGGGCAAAGCACACGAATAAGACGCTGTGCTAAAACACCAACGAGTGAAGATGCTGTAAGGAACGGCTCAACGCCCATTTCATCAAGACGGGTAACTGCACCTGGGGCATCGTTTGTATGCAAGGTTGAGAAAACCATGTGACCTGTAAGAGCAGATTCAACAGCGATTTTCGCAGTTTCACCGTCACGGATTTCACCGACCATGACAATATCAGGGTCAGCACGAAGAACAGAACGAAGAGCTGCTGCAAAGGTCATACCAGCTTTTGAGTTCATCTGAACCTGACAAAGTCCAGCCATACGACGTTCAACAGGGTCTTCAAGTGTAATTACGTGCTTTGTAATATCACTAACCTCTGCAAGTGTTGCATAAAGTGTTGTTGACTTACCACTACCTGTAGGACCTGTAACAAGCAAGAATCCATAAGGCAAGTGGATTGTATTAAGGAATTTTTCTTCCTGGTCTTTTGAGAAGTTAATATCTTTAAGCTGAACAGATTTTGAACCACGCTCAAGAAGACGCATAACGATTTTTTCACCGTAAACTGATGGCAACACAGCAATACGAATATCGAATGTTCTTTCATCAACCTTAACAGTTGTACGACCATCCTGTGGAATTCTTCTTTCAGCAATATCCATACCACCGATAACCTTAACACGAGAAGCAACTGAAGCGTGAAGCTTTATAGGTTGAGTCATAATCTCGTGAAGAACGCCGTCTATACGAAGACGAACTCGTAAGGTTTTTTCCATTGGTTCAAAGTGAATATCAGATGCGCCAGAACGAACCGCATTTGTAATAACCTGATTTACAAGCTGAACTGCTGGTTTTTCATCAAGGTCATTATCAAGTGACTCGAGTGTATCCTGCTCGGCTTCATCAGAATCATCAAATTCATCAACATTAACGTTATTAAGAATTGTATCAAGAGCAGCGTCAAGCTCAGTATCTGTAACGATAACTGGCACGATTTCCATACCGCCTGCAAGAACAGACAAGTTATCTCTTGTAACAACGTCATTAGGGTTTTTCATAGCTACAAAGAGCTTTCCATCCTCTTCGTAAAGTGGTAAAACACCTTTTTTAACGCTGTATTCAATCGGAATCATATTCGCAATTGCGAAGTTAACGCCAATCTCTTCAATTGAAACATACTTACAGCCTGTTTTCTGCTCAATTGCCCTTGAAATATCTGCTTCAGTACAATAGCCCAAATCAACAAGAATCTGACCTAAAAGACCTTTTTCTTGTGCCTGAATTTCAAGCGCATTACTGAGCTGTTCTTCCGTAATTATTTTCCCTTTAATTAAAAAGTAACCTATGCTACCAGGGATTACAACATTATTATCTGCCAAAACAAATTTCTCCTTCGTTTCGGTAACAAAATTAAACCCATCTTATTTTGCCACCTTAGACTTTAACTTTCCACATTAAAGTACGAACGTTTAACAACTCAAATTAATTATTGAGCTGTTGCACCCACAAGACCGGTTGAACCTTCCTGTGAAAGAATTACTATTTTTAAATTCGCTGTATATACGCCATCTTCTGCAGCGCTAAGACTCAAAGAATCAACTCTGTGAATCTGACGTAAGGTTGAAACATACTGCATAAACAAAACTATATTTTCAAAAGTACCTTCAACAGTTAAGTTGAACACAGTTTCTTTTGTATCTGCTGACTCTTCAACAGGGTCCTGAAAACTAACAAGCTTAAGACCAAAGTTGTTGCAAAGTCTTTCGGTACCTTCTGCGTGAAGATAAATATCACCCAAATTATCCGGAAGAACCTCTTTATATGCTGAAAGCTGTTCTTCTGCTTTTTGGCTCTGAGCTCTTAACTCTTCAAGAGTAGCAATCTCCTGAAGGTGAGTCTGATAAGACTGACGAACCTCTACAAGCTCTGCCTTAGTGCCTAAAATTGAATAGATAGAAAAAGCAATAAGACCAATTACAAGCACAATTGCAAATATAAAGCAACCTAAAATAAAGGCAGGCGATTCTTTCAAATCTTCAAATTTAATATCTTTTAAATCTTTGTTCATATCGCCCCTCCTTACTGTGCCTGAGTAGTAGCTGCTGTAGTAGCCTGAGTAGTTTCAACCACTACAACACCACCTTCAACAGAAACACTTATTGTAAATGTTGCCTGGTCATCTTCTGCGCCACCAACATTTGTAGTATAGCTTACACAGCTTACTGAAGTAACACCTGTTATTTTGCTGAGTGCCTTTTCATAAGCTAAATATTCATCACGAGAATCACAAGCGCCTGTTATTGTGCACAAACGGTCTGTTTTCCAGTTAGTGCACTCTATACTATTAATGCTCACACCAGGATGATTAATATTGCTCCACTCAACAATAAAGTTGTAAAGATAAGGCTCTTTTACCTGAATTTTATCGAAAAGATTTACCTTCTGCTGTAATGCTGAGTGAATATCACGGTAAGATGAAAGTTGCTCTATTTGTGTTAAACATTCATTGTCTAATTTTTCAGCTTCTTTAAGCTGACTGTTTGCATAAAGATTAACCGCAAACACAACTGCAAGAAATGCCACAAGCACTGCTAAACACATAAGAGAAACTGTTGTAATCTTTTTTATAGTGTTACGCGCATTGATTTGTTTTTTTCTGCTTTCAGGAAGCAAACTTACTTTATATTTCATTGCTTTAACCCTCCAATGCGACTTTTGCAAGACTTATGCAACCTGAGTAACCAACAGGGTCGAAATCGTTGCTCATATATTCACCATAAAGTTTTGGTAATTCTACAGGAACATAAGACTTTTGGCTGAGCGCTTCAAGAAGTGTAGACTCTACAGCAGTTGAAGCTGAGAAAACAATCTTATTAACCTGAAAACCATACTGCATCTGGAAGTAACTGATTGATGAAGAAAGCTCTGAATACATAAAATCTACTACAGATGTTATTTCTTCTTCTGTAACTTCTGCTGGATTTTCAAAAACTTTACGCACATCCAAAATTGCTCTGTCTGGAATAGTAATAGAACGAACCATTTTGATATCGCCCTCTTCTATAACAACAAAGTTCAAGATATCATCTGTCAAGTTAAGGAAACCATAAATTTCATCTGGAACTGCCTTCTCCAATGTTGCTCGGCACCATGCCAAGAATGAACTATCAATATCCATAACATCGAATTCTGTATCATTAAAGCAATTAATGAGATTTTCAAGCATCTGGGTTCTTGCACCAATCAAAAGAACGTTTACTATTGGTTGGTCATCATCATCAACTGCTTCGTTAACAACAACAAAGTCAAGACCTAATTCCATAACAGGAACAGGAATAAAGTCACCAGCCTGCATTGTTATAACGTTTCTTAATTTATCATCAGGAACCTTTGGGAATGTAGCGTAACGTAAAATAACATTTTCGTTATTTACACCTACTACAACCGGTGCCTTCTCAGTAAAACCACCACTGGTGTGAAGCTCTTTCAATGCTTCTGTGAATGCTTCTGTATTTACTATAATACCCTCATTCATTACACCATCAGGAAGCTCTATTTTATTAAATGCAGTTACTGTTAAAGAACCATCTGCTCTTTTTAATAACTCAACTGCTTTAATTTCATGAGAATTATATTCAATTCCGATTGCACTGTTTACTTTATTAGCCATTAGTTCTACTCCCTATGTTTTTGAATAGTTTGCTCGCATTAAGACGGCATTGCGGTAGATGCCTGGAAAATAGGAAGATAAAGAGCGATAAGAAGGAAACCAACTACAACACCAAGTAATAACATCATTAATGGCTCGAGTGTTGTACCTAAGTTTTTCGAAAGCGCTGTAACGTCTTCCTCATAGAATTCTGCAACCTTGTCAAGCATAGTAGGCAATGTACCAGCTTCCTCACCGATTGCTATCATACTTATAAGCATTGGTGGAAACATCTTTGTTTCGTCTAATGCTTCGTGAATAGTTCTACCATTTTCAATTTGCTCTATAGCATTTGTTACGGCATCTGAAACAAGCCTTGAACCCGATGTAGGACCTGCTGTTTCAAGAGCTTTAACCGCTGTAACACCACCTGCTAAAAGGGTAGCAAAGATACGGCAGAAACGTGCGAGAATTGTTTTAGTTAAAAGTTCACCAATAAGCGGGAATTTCATTTTATGATTTTCCCAGAAATTCTGTACTGGTGGAGATTTAATTATAAATCTGATTACAAAGAAACCAACTATAGCACCAACTATATAATAATACCAGTGAGCTCTTAATGAGTCTGAAAGATTGTAAATCATTTGGGTTATAGGGTTAATATCTTCAACAGTTGCAGCCATTTCTTTAAACATTGGAACCATGAAGATAATCATAACCAGACAAATTACAACTGCCATACCACCAACCATTTTAGGATAGGAAGTAGCAGACTTTATTGAGTCCTTAAGCTGTTTATCCTTATGTAACTGGTTTGACATAGCAAGTAATGTTTTATCAAGCATACCACCGATTTCACCAGCAGCAACCATTGAACAATACAAATCTGTAAACACCGGACGTTGATTCAAGAATGCATCTGAAAGAGCTGCACCGCCCTCAACATCCTCTGCAATTGTTCTTACAGAATTTGCGAGTGTCTGGTGAGTAGTTTGCGAAGCCAATGTTGAAAGCGATTGAGTAACAGGAATACCCGCATCAAGCATCGCCGCGAACTGACGACTGAACATTGACATATCAGCAAGAGGGACTTTTTTACCCTTTTTCTTTTTTGCACCTGTTTTTACAGGTTCAACTTTAGTTACTATAACACCAGCGCCACGAAGTTTTTCATTCGCTTCAGCCATATTTTCAGCAGTAACCTTACCTGCAACAGGTTGGCCTTGTTTATTTAAGGCTTCGTATGTAAATTCCAAGAGTGTCCCCCCTGATGTTAGAATTGAGAATTGAGAATTGAGAATTAAGAATTATAATTCAAAATCCAATATTAAACATTAATAAACCTGCATCTGACGTATAATATCTGCACGTTCAATGCAGTTTTCAAGAACACTCTCTCTTGAAATTCTCTGCTCACGAAGAAGCTTTAAGAGAGATTGGTCCATAGTTTGCATACCCTCTTTCTGAGCGGTCTGCATTGTTGAGTAAAGCTGATGGTCTTTACCTTCACGAATCATACTCTTTATAGCAGGAGTATCAATCATATATTCAATAGCAGCAACACGACCACCACCAAGACGTGGTAAAAGCTGTTGTGAAATAACTGCTTTGAGTGTATTTGAAAGCTGACTTCTAACCTGATTTTGTTGTGAACTAGGGAAAGAGTCAATAATACGGGCAATAGTAAGTGGCGCAGTTTGTGTATGTAAGGTTGAAAGCACCAAGTGACCTGTTTCAGCAGCTGTTAAGGCTATTGAAATACTTTCAGGGTCACGCATTTCACCTATCATAATAACGTCAGGGTCATGACGAAGAACTGTTCTTAAAGCGTTGTTAAAGCTTAATGTATCACTACCAAGCTCACGCTGTCTTACTATAGATTTTTTATGAGAATGTAAGAATTCAATAGGGTCTTCAATAGTAACCATATTATACTCAAAATTAGTGTTCATATAGTTAATCATTGCAGCAAGAGTAGTTGACTTACCACTACCTGTAGGACCTGTAACAAGAATAAGCCCACGAGGTAATGTGCAAAGTCTTTTAATATCTGCAGGAAGACCTAATGTTTCTAATGCAGGAATTTCAAACGGAATAGCTCTGAATACTGCTGCTAATGTACCACGCTGAACAATAATATTACCTCTGAAACGAGCACATCTCGGAACAGAATATGAAATATCAAGCTCAAGATTGGTAAGTAGGTTTTGCCTGTCTCTCGGAGAAAGCACTTTCATAAGCATTGCTTCAACATCGGCCGGCATCATTCTTGGGAAATCCTGCTTTACAATATCACCGTCAATTCTTATACAAGGCTCCATACCAACAACAAGGTGTAAGTCTGAACCTTTATTTTCAACAGTTAAACGAAGTAAATCATCTAAAGTAGCAGGATAGTTGCTTTCCTGATTTAAAAATTCTAACACAAGTTTTCACTCCAATAATTTGTTTAATTCTTAATGAATTAGCCAACAATACCCCACATATTAGTAATCAAATCAATCTTTTCAGGTGATTCGCATACATAGAGAATGTATTTTACGCCATCTTCACTTGGGTCAAGATCTTCTGAAAGAATGAATGAATCTACAGTAATAGCTGGGTCATTAAGGAATTTAACTACAAGCGCTTTCTTAGTATCGAGTGCCTGAAGTTCTGCTGTACTGGTAAGTGTAACAATTGGATAATACATTGCACCCAAGTTACTATCAAGTGTAGCAATAATATTTTTAACCTTTTCAACCTGATTTGAAGGACAGTAAACAATAATTGATTTTGCAAGTTCTGGATATGAACCGAAGTAGAATTCTACACCATCAACATCCATATTACCAATCTTGTTCTGCAATTCAGCAGCAACAATATTCTGCAAGTCATAAGTGAATGAAACTTTTTCTGTATTGTTACCAGAAATATCATGTTCTTTAATTAAATCAACAGTTTCATTAACTTCTTCAGTAGCACCACGAAGCCAGAGAATTTTTTCGTAAAGGTCAAGACCTAAAACTTCTACTTCGCAACCAAATGTTGAAATAATATTCTTTGCAGCATCTTTATTGAGATACTGAAGTTCAATTTTAACAAGAGATGTTTCACCATCTGAAATAATTACATCGTTTGAAGTGCCATCGTTTTTATCGCCTGTTGATGTGTCACCATTGCCTGTACCAGTACCATTACCTGTGCCAGTGCCATTATTTGTACCAGTGTTGTTATCTTTATCAGCAGAATCCTTATCTTCTTCAACCACATTACCATCTTTATCAGTAACTGGCTCTTTTTCTTCTTCTGCATTAGCATCCTGATAGTCAACAAGCTTCTTGATTTTCATAATATCCTTAAGTTCATCGCCGGTAACGTAAACATAAAGAATCATAGGGTGTGCAGACATTGTAATACCTGTATGAAGACCAAGAGTTGAAAGAAGTGAACTGAATTCACTTGCACTTATGTATTTTAATTCAATAGGTGTAAGGCTTGAACTGATAGCCGCACTACCTAATGTTGTATGCTTTTTAATATCAAGAGTTTTGATAAGGTCCTTAACCTTTGCTAATTGCATTGGTGTACCTGTAAGCCAGAATTCACGATTATTGTCTTCCATCTTAACAAGTGTAACTGAAACACCAAGAGTTGAAAGCTGTGACATAAGTGTATCTGTAGAAATATATTTAAGAGAGAACTTTGTAAGAGCCTGCTTATCAACAAAGCTTGCGTTAAGAGTTGATGCAGTACCTACATAGATGATATTATCGTGTTTAATATATGTCATATCAACCATACGAAGAACGTAGTCGATAGCAGCAAGAGGAGATACTTTAGGAAGTGAAATAGAAACAGTTGTTGTGCTTCCTTTGAAAATCATTGTATAACCTGTATGAGCAAGTATTGTTTCAAGAACACCCACAAGGTCAGCATTTTCAAATTCCATAGAAAGAGAACTTGAAGAACCAAAACTTGTAGTTGAGTCCTCATGAACTGAAGTTGCACCAGGTATGTGAAGAATCTGACCTGCAAAAAGAGTTGCTGATGCAGAAATGTCATTTTCTTTTACAATGCTGGAAACAGTAACACCATATTTAGCAGCGATTGAAGAAAGTGTATCGCCAGTTTTTACGGTGTAAGTAGCCATATATTCATCAACTGAGCTACCTGCCGCCGACATTGGAAGCACTGCACTCATAAGAATAATAACAGAGAGTGCAAACATGCTTATTGTTTTCAATGCTTGATTTTTGAAAAATTTCATCTAAGTAGTCCTCCTGAATAGAACGAAATAATGCATTAATTGCAATATATATAAATAGGTTTAAAAGCTATCTTTTAATACGTTTAGTAGCTTCGCCTGCTTTGAAAAGAATGTGATCTTCAGTTATTTCAACAACTTCCCAACCTGAGTCGCCAACTGTCTCACCAACTGAAAGAACAAGCACATCGCCTTTTATTTCAACGAGAGCAGTTTTAAGACCACTCGAGCCTGTAGCATAACCTGTATACTTAGCCCCTGCAAGAATATCAGCAGAAAGTGGGTCTTTATTAATAATCTCTAATACCTTTTCATTTGTTATTTCATTATCGCCTGGAAGAACCTCTACAATATTTGAGTTAGGGTTCTGAACACCAGTATCTGTAGACGGTTCATCAATTAAAACCTTATCTCCGAAAACAATCAATAAGAATACAGTAACAAGAATAACAAAACCGATAACCGGAATAATAATTTTCATTACTGGGTTTTTCTGGAAAAACTCCTCGATTTTGGGGAGAATGTTAATCTGTGGTTTCGGTTTCTGATTGTTACCACCTTTTCTTGTTAACTCAAGCGCCATAATAAAAGCCTCCGAATTTTGTAATAAAAATCCAAATGTAATAACCCCTATAAATATGTGGGTATATATTTTTACTATAAATTTACTCACCAAATGTGTTAAAAATATCCAAAATAAATATGATTTTTGGGCATAATACACCTATCTGAGTATATCTCATCACTAATCATACTACAACTTTTGTAAATAATCAATATGTTTTTTCAAAAAAACAGAAAAAATTATGAACATTTTTAATCGAAAAATTACAATTTCGTAACTTTTTATTCTCGTTTCAGTTTCTTTTTTCTTATTTATCAATAAAACCAAAGGAATTTTTGGTGCCTTTAATAATCAATTTGCACAATTACCCTACAATAACATCGGTATATTCAATGTTCACAATTTTGTTCATAACTAAAAGCCACTCTCAAAACGAGAGTGGCTTTAAAAATAATTTTTTTATCGTCTGGAAGAATTCGAACTACCTGAATGAGAACCGCTACCTGAGCGAGAACTCTGAGAATGTTGACGATTGTAGTTTGAAGCATACGCATCAGCATAGGCGTTAGCATAGGCATAACCATAACCGTAGCGACTACGACGCGAATAACCTCCGTAAGATGCTGAGAAATAACCACCATTTCTATTAGAACCAATAGAAAGGAATTTAGGGTCAGCATAGTTATAGATACAACCAAGAATCTCTGACTTAGAAGTAACAAGGTCAGATAAAGCGTATTCAACCTGAGAAAGTGAAACTCTGCCTTCTGAAGCAACAAAAATAATTGAGTCCGCATAGTTTGAAATAATTGCAGCGTCAGCAACAACACCAGATGGTGGGCAGTCGATAACAACATAGTCAAAATTCTTTCTTGCTTCAGCAATAATAGCTTCCATTCCCTTAGAAGCAAGAACCTCAGAAGGGTCAACAGTCTGGGTATCAGAAATAAGAAGATAGAGATTATATCTTTCAACATACTTAACAGCTTCGTCAAAAGTTTTCTGACCACTAACTATTTCATAAATACCTTTGTCGCCATCAAGAGTGATACCTAAAGTTTTACAAACAGCAGGTCTTCTCAAGTCGGCGTCAATAAGAATAACCGACTTACCGCTCTTAGCAAGAGAAAGAGCAATGTTAGCTGAACAAGTAGTTTTACCTTCACTTTCAGTAGAACTTGTAATAGCAAAAACAGAATAACCTTTTTTAAGCTTAGTATTTTCAAGCTTAGTTCTTATGAGCTTAAATGTTTCAATAAATGGAAGACCAACATTTCTGTCGGTAATAAGAAGTCTTGAAATACCAGCTTTTTTCATATCAATTTTAGAAACTGTTGCCATAATATCAATATTATATTTATTCTTAATATCATCACTTGAGATAAGGATATTTCTCATCTTATTCTGAATAACAAGAATCAACACAGCTAAAGCAGTGCCAAAGAATAAACCTGCAAAAGTGTAAATAAATGCAGAACGGTCTGGCTGAAGCTCCGACGGAGTAGGGTTATCGGCAATAGTAAAGCTAGCTGTAGGGAAAGCAGCTTCGGTAAGGTCCTGATAACAATCCTTAACAGCATTAGAAACAGCGTTAGATAAATTCTTATCGTCAGAAGTAACCTTAAGATAAACAAGAGTACCATCCGTAACGATAGAAACGCTTATAAGCTTACGAAGATATTTTTTATCATAAAGTCTGCCGGTAGAATCTTTAACACTATCCTGAATCATAGTAATAAAGTCATTACCATTTTCAACAAGCTCTTTAAAGTTAATAGCAATCATACCAGAAGCCTGTGCGTCAGATTGAGTAATATAAGTAGCTGCCGCACCGGCAATATTCTTGTCCTTATTAGAAACGTTAAGAATTATTTGAGAAGTGTATTGTTCAGTATAAGTAATTCTTGAAAATATAAAACCTAAAAGTCCGAAAACAACCATAAAAATTGCAACGAACCACCATTTTTTCAGAATAACACTTATAAGTCGCAAAATGGAATAGAGACTATTACTATTATCTTGAGAAACAGTCTTTTCTTCAAAAGCCATTTTATCACCATACCTCTTATATATTTATAAAAACTAAAAAACGAACATATCTCAAAATATTATAACACAACAAATAAAGTTCTACAAGAGGTTTTCAAAAAATTTACAAACCTACATTTTTCAAAAAAATCTCTTGTTTTTCTTTCTTATCAGCTTCGACATTAGCAACACCAGTTGCCTCGTTTTTAATGCGATTAAAATCGAACATAGAACTAAAAATTCTTATAACCCAGAACAGTGGTAAAAGGAATTTATATTTTTTTAATATCGGATATCGGTAGCTGAGGGTTTCAAGATTTGGAAACAAACGCTCTAAGAAATAGCTTTTTTTATCATCGCTTATTCTCAACACGCTGTTAACAAAAAAGTTAATATCTGTGCCATAAGCACCGCTTAGAATAATGTAATCAGACATTTTCTTAATGGTTTCGTCTGCTTTTGCATCCATAAACCAGTATTTTGTAAGATTTGTGAAACTCTCATTGAAATCTTTAAGACCACTTTGAGTTAAATAATCATTTAAAATTTCGTTGTTACATTTCGGTACAAGATTTTTTAAAATGTAATAATGGTCAATTACACTTTTAATTCCTGTACCGGCAGTTGCAAAGTGATGAGCAGTGTGTGAAAGAAGATATACATAAAGCTCTTCGTTGCTCATTGTCTTCTCAAAGGAGTTTTCTTTAGAAATGAGACGTTCGCCCACATTACTATAAAATTCATAACCTAAATCATAGTCATATTTCAACTCTTTATGCAAATCCACATTTAAAAAAGGCTTTTTAGAAAGAGAGCAGTCTTTCGCATCAGCAGAGCCAACCTCGTAGCCTCTTTTTTTCATAACCTCTATTGCTTCTTCGTATTTTGTGGAATTAATAAAAATATCAATATCAAGCATAAAGCGCATTTCTGGAACATCGTAAAGCGAAGAAACTTTTAAACCCTTTAAAAAGCAGTGTTCAATTTCTGCTTTACTGAAGTCTTCAGAGAGCTCTTTTATTTCATGCTCCTGAGCTGTGTGACGTGCAGCTGTTTTAAAAATTTCAGTTTCCATTTTTGCTTTAATCTGCTCGTCTATTTCGTAATATTTTGAAGCATACGCCACAAAACCGCTTATTCGGTGAGCATAAGCCAGCTTCATTATTTTATTAAAATCAGTATTAGGGGAAATATCAACTTTTTTGTTTTCAATTATACCCTTTATAATTTTTATAAGACTCTCACCAGTTGTAAGGCAAGAAGCAGTGTTTGAGTTATTTAATTCAGTTTTATTGTTTGACATAAATTCTTGCCCCCCGTTATAAAAGTGCTGAGTGCTGAGTGCAAAGTGCTGAGTTGCAGGTCTGCGAAAATTTAATTCGGAATTCGTAATGCGTAATTCGGAATTATCTGAACTGCGTTGGCAATTATAATAATTAATTGTAGCAGATAACTTATCGTATCATTTTTAGATTATAATAAATTTTAAATGAAACAATAAATTTCTTTTTACAAAACGCCTCTCTTCGAAGAGAGGGGGACCGCCTTTAGTATATTTGCCCACTTTAATAAACTCTCAAGCGTGTTGAAAATTTATTAAAATAAACAAGCTTTCTTGGGTGGTGGAGAGTTCTTCGCAACGAGTTAACCTCAAAAACAGAGTACGTCGGTTTTGTGAATAGGTTAGTTTATTTCTTCTTCAAGCAAGATTATTTGTAAAAACAACCTCGTGGCAAAGAACTCTCCACCATTCCGTTTTAAATTTTTATAAACTCAAATGCTACAATCGCCTGAAAACTAAATAAAACAAATAGTTTTTCTAATGAATGGTCCCCCTCTCTTCGAAGAGAGGCGTTTTTGTTACCATTACTTTTTCGTTTCATTCAAAATAACTGATAATCTGAAAATGATACAATAAATTATCCGTTATCCATCAATTATTATAATCAAACGCGTAGCGTTTCCTCAACTCAGCACTTTGCACTCAGCACTATAAAAGCTCAGCACTAAAAAGGCTCAGCACTAAAAAGGCTCAGCACTAAAAAGGCTCAGCACTAAATTGGCGGGCGACCAAAGGTCTGCCCCTACACTAACTAATTAATTTTAACATATTACTTAATTCATTTCAATACTCTGAAAGAATAAAGGTAACAAAAACTTAAGGACTGCTACATAAGTAGCAGTCCTTTTTAAAGAAACTGAGTTCTTAATATTGTTTATTAATACCAACCTTGGTTCCAGGAATCGGTGTTATCGCCATTGCCTGTAAGAACGGAGATTGTAAGAACATCAACAATTTCAAATTCAGTAACTTCTAATTCTGGTTTTGTGTAATTTACCATTGTTTGTTTTCTCCTTTCAAGCTTATATATTATAGAATATCATCAAAATCAATGTAACCATCGCCACCTGAGCCACCAATACTGATACCAGCAGGGTGTGTAGTAACAACAGAAGAGTTGGTTAATACATCAGTTACACTGAACTCAATTATTACTAAATCAGGTTTAATATAATTATTCATAATAATTATTTTGCACCCATCTGATCCTTTGCTCTGTTATATTGAGCTGCACCAGTTGTTGTAATTGTGTTAGAAGCTTCAAAAGTCTTGCTACCAATTACTACATAAGCTTTAGCAGAGAATTCTTCTGTGCCTGTGTAAGAAACATTACCTACAACAAGACGATAGAAGTAACCACCATCTTTGAAGTTGTAAACAGTGTGAACTGGGTATTTAGTACCTGAACCTGTACCCTTTGTCAAGATGATACCAACTTCTTTAAGTTGTGTATCTTCTTTAAGGTTTGTACCGCCGTTAGGACCAACTGTAGTACCTTTATCTGCTTCAACATCGAAGCCTACAAATTGACCACGGAAGCCGAGGTTCATTAAACCAGCTTCTTTATCAGCCCATTGAACCTGAGCGTCAAGAGTGTTAACAGTATATGATGGTGTCGCTGAACCGCCAGCGTATTCAAATGTTAAGTTTGAAACTGAAACTGCTTTACTAGATTGTAAATTAGCAAATGGCTCATCATCAGGGTCAATTGTGATATAAGTTTTTGTATCATCCGCGTTGAAATAGAAAACATTATTATTAAGTTCTGTATCAACATTTGCTAAGAAACGGAAACGAACCATTCGAACAAATTCACCAGCAGTATTAACAGTTAAAGAAGTTTTACCTGAGTTACTTAAATAACCAAAGTTAATACATTTATATTGTGCTTTTTGAGCATCTGTAAAATCTGCTGGATACATTGCATCAGTATGTGGAGTTATAGTTGGTTCTGAGTAACCCCAATCATAAATAGTACCATCACCAATTTCATCATCTTCGTGATCAATAAGATCTTGGCTTGGATTTTCTACAGTACTTGTATTAGCAAATCTACCAAGTACTTCAGCACAGTTTGTTGGTTTAAGTGATTGCACTTCAGTACCATTCTTACGAATATGTGTTAATGATGTTGAATCATAGATTGCTAAGAAAGCAAAAACAGGTGAATAGCCGTTTGTTTTAATTGAAACAATAACATTTGCTGTTGAACCAGCTTTTACTTCAGTAATAGCATTACCATCGTTGTCAACAAATTCAACTCTATAAGCTGCGTTTACTGTATCAGCTGCAGAAGCACAAACAGAAACAACACCAAACATCATTGTCATTGCTAACACTAATGCTAAGACTTTGTTTAATCTTTTCATTGGTTGTATCTCCTTCAATATTTTAAATTATCTAATCAGGCATTAAGCAGCCCAAGGATTAGCAGAAATAGGATCAATAACGAAGTTAGCAGCTTTAGCTACATCACCAGCATCGATAAGGTTAACTGCACCATTACAATCAATGTCAGCTGCAAAAGCCATACTACCTTCTAACGGATCAATAACGAAGTTAGCAGCTTTAGCTATATCACCAGCATCGATAAGGTTAACTGCACCATCACCTGTAACATCACCAAAGATAACTAATGTATAAGAAGCAACCTTTGATGATTTTGAACTATCTGTATAAAGGTTAAGTGTAGCACCTGTACCATTATTCTTTGCACCATCAACACTTGCAGCTACCATTTCAATGTAACCAGTTGTTGAGAAGTATGTTGTTACGTCTGCTGTACCAGCTGGAACGCCATAAACATAACCTCTAGCTGTATCAACTACACCACCATTAACACCAGTTAAAGTAACGTTACCTGCTGGTGGGGTTGGTGTTTGGCCGTCGATGTATACTGTCTGACCGAGAACAAGGTTTGCACTGTTAACAGCTGTACTGCCTGAAAGACGAGCAGCATAAAGTGTACCTGTTGGGTTAGCTATTGTCTTAGGTGAGTTATCAATAGCTGGGTCAGCGCTACCCTTTGTGTAAGTAACAACAGCAATTTCTGTTGCATTGTCAAACTGAACACCAGCAAGAGTAGCAGAAGTGCTTGGAGTTAAAATAACAAGACCACTTGCACTACAGCTAACTTTAGAGCCAGCGTAGTAACCGCTACCGAGAGTAGCTGTTGCGCCTGAAACATTGTTAAGTTTGAATTGAACAGGACCTACAAGATAGTTTGTCTTGAGATAAACTTTTACTCTATAAGTAGAACCTGAAACAAGCTCTGGAGTTGAAAGACTCCAAGTTTGTGTGTAGTTGGCTGCATCTGTTGTTGACTCATCGCTTATTTGACCAACAGCGAAAACAGTTAAGCTGAAAACGCTAAGAGCCATAACGAGAGCAAGAAGAGCACCAATAACTTTCTTGGACATTTGATTGCCTCCTTAAGAACTATTTAATTCTCTTTCCTATGCGAAATTAAAAAATCGCACAAATAGAACATCTTCTGTTCATTCTAATATTTTAATACAATATATAGAATTTTACAATAGCAAAATCTTAAAAAATACAAGAAAAGTAAAAAAAGTTTTAGTTAAAATTCACAAACTTCCCCACCCACAAGAAGTGGGGAAGTTTGTTTTCATTATTTTGTAGGGGCAAGCCTTTGGTCGCCCGCTTTGTAATTAACAGCTAATTAAGCAATAGCCCTATTTACAACCTGTTCAAGGTCTTCAAGTGTAATTCTTTGATCAGCTGCATTTGAAGCAAGGTCACCTGCTTCGAGGTAAACGCCACCAAGTGAAGTGTTGTTGTTAGCAACAAGGTCAACTACCATACAGTCAAGACCGTCGATAACACCATCGCCTGTAACGTCGCCTTCAACAATAACCTTGATTGTTGCAACAGGAACATTTACGCCACCCTCATTTTTAATGATAGTAACAGTTGCACCTGTACCAACAGGAAGAGCTAAGCCAGCATCTGTTGCTGTGTATTTTTCATCGAGTGAAACCTGAACGGTCCAACTTGAATTGCCACCTTTAATTGCAGAAGCAACAGCATCTTTAAATTGTTTAGCAGCAATTTTTGTTGTGTAAATGTTTTCTTTTACAGGCTCGCCATTTTCATCTTTTTCGCCTGTTTCAACAGCAGTTGTACCAACTGTATTTGGTTTTGTTGTTTCGAAGTTTTTGAACTTTAACTTAGCAAGAGCTGCTTTGAGTTCATCTGCTGCATCGTCAACTTCATCCTGGTCGTTCTTGTCGTAAGATGTGTTGAATACATCTTTAGCACCACCAAAGAGCTTTGTGCCACCTTCTGTAGTGTAACCAAGAGCTACAAGTAATTTACCGAAGTCTTCGTCTCCATTTGCATAAGTGTTTTTGTTTGCAGCCTGTGTTGCAAGAGCATTTTCTGCCTGTGCAATGAGTATTTCAAGTTCATCGTAATCTGCTTCTTTAGCTTCACTTCTTAAGTTATTACGTGTAACCTGAAGCTGATATTTTGCTGCAAAGATTACGTCTTGTGAATCGCTGTTAAGAGCAGCTTGTGCAGCAGTGAGAGCTTCATAATACGGAGCCCAGCTCTTAGCAGAATATCTGTTGTTATTCTGATCACCTATATCATTCATAGCAGAATTAATTTCTTTCTGGAGATATGATTTTACAGGTGTTGTTGTACGAGTAATAAGTCTCTGACTTGTTCTAGTAAGAAGGTTAGAATACTGAGCAACGTCAAGAGTTGTCTGACCATAATATTCAGCAGTTCTGTTGTCGAAATGCTCTTTAGCTGCTGCTAATTCTTCTTCTGTCATATCAACAAGAAGGCCTAATAAGAAGTCAGCGTATTTATCGCCACTTACAAGGTTTGTATATTTTGCTTGTGAATAGCTACCATAAGGGAAGTGTTTTGTAGGAGCACCGAACTTAACTTCTTCTTTAAGGTCGATAATCCAGTTAGCGTCTGAACGAGCGTCTTTATAACGTTCCCATCTGTAAAGCATATATGTTCTATAGTCTTTACCATTGAAGTTATCCTGAATACCATTAAGCTGAGTTTTGAGGTTATCAACAAGACCGTCGATTGAACCACCAGCTGCTGCTTTTTCAGCATCTGTTTTTTCTACAGCTTCAAGAGCTTCAACTGCTGCTAAAAGTGCTTCGTAACGAGCGTAGCAGTCAGTCCAGAAGTTAGCATCAACACGTGGGTTGTAAATAATTGCCATACCATTTGCAAGTTTGCCAAGATAATCCATATATTTAGCATCATCTTTATAGTCAGATTGAACACGTGCTTTTGAAACCTCGTCATTAACTAAATCTTCAAGTAAGCCGTAGTCTGCACCACTATAAACAAACATCTTTGTTGTATAGTTTTCACCACCATTACCATTGTCTATATTATATGAGAACTGATAAGTAGCACCTGCGTGACCTACTGAAGTATATTTAGTAGAATCGAATGTAAATGGTGACCAAGTAACTGTCTCTTCTTGTGCTGTCTTAGAACCACTATTAATCTTAATACCATTTTGCTCTGATGTTCCAGAAGCAGTAAGCTTACCAGTCTTTTTATCGTCACCTTGGTTATAATAAGTAGCATAGCCCTGGTTTGCTATATTTGGAAGATCTTCTTCTGCTATATATATATTTTGGTCCATACGAATCTGCAAACTACATCTTTTAGCCATATTCAAATCCCAATATGAACCATCACGTTGATGTCTCTTAAAGTCATCGTCATAAGAAACATAAGTAAAGTATGACTTTGTGAACT
This sequence comes from uncultured Clostridia bacterium, assembly GCA_937916395.1. Taxonomy (GTDB): domain Bacteria; phylum Bacillota; class Clostridia; order Oscillospirales; family Acutalibacteraceae; genus DTU089. The sequence continues at coordinate 18,253 of CALFTN010000014.1, forward strand.
GTGCACCATTTGCCATCAAATTACCATTTTCGTCAGAAACTGTGTAAGTGATGTCGATACGGTCAGCAAGACCAGTACCAGTAATACCAGATTTTGAAAGTGTAACGCTTGCAGTATTACCATAAGCAAGAGCACCTGTACCACCACTAATGCCAAGGCCCTGTAACGAATTAATGCTGATAATATTATATGTGTACTGCTCATCCTGTTCACGAGTTGTGCCATTCATATAGCTTCTCCAAACACCTTTTGAACCGTTACGAAGAGCAAGAGTAACATTAAGGGTACCCGCATCTGCTTTAGTTGTGTTTGAAATACTAAAATCAGGTGAAGCAAGAACTTGCTCACCACCCCAGTCAGCAATGAATGCTGCAAGAACCGGAAGAGCACCTTCAAGAAGACCATACTTTCTTGAGTTAAGACCTGAGAAAAGGTTATTAATTGTTGTTTTAAGGCTTCCTTGTGAAATTGCGTTAGCAAGAATTGTAGAAGCGTCGTTACCAACCTGTAAAATGTTATTACCAAGAATTGAGCTAAGAAGCTGATTAACAAGGTCAAGAATTTCTTTATAAAGGTTAGTCTGACCTAAGAAGTTTGTTTCGTGGTTATTTCTACCAAAGAGACCGATAATACCTTCAATGTTAAGTGTTGGGATAATATCGTCCTTAAGCTTGTTGAAAATAACTTCAACATCAAGACCGAAGTTATTAGCTGAACCTTCAGGTGAAGAACCACCATTTATAATACCAAGTGGTAAGAGTGTGTTAAGAGCTGTAGAAATTCTCCAGAATGCTTTACCATCGTAGTTATTAGCTACAGCGTGGCTATCGTTAGAAGCTGTGTAAGTAACACTTCTTGAAACACCGAGTGTAGTTGGGTCTAAGCCCTTGATTACGCTGTTTGAGCCTGAGCCAATGTAAAGAACTGCCCAGTCAACAATTTCTTCGAGAACTATCTGCCAAGGTTGAGTTGAACCTGTAGCATAGCTGTGAAGAGTTTTAAGAGAAGCTAAATCTACACCGAAGTTTGCAATGTTATCAAGGTAGATAGCTGCTAAATCGAGACCCATATTAAGAACGAGGTTCATCCAGTAAGCTGAGTCCTGACCTTTAATAAGGCTTCTGCCAGTTTTAAGTGATGCATCTTGGAAGATTAATGCATCGTAATCGCAAACGTAATCGTTAACCTGTGGAGTGAGGTCTGTTAAGAATTCTCTTACGAGAAGAGCAGCAAGCTGTTCAATCTGAAGACCATCCTCAAACATATCTGTTGTGTAAACGAGCTGTGGTAAAACGTCACCTAAGAGAGGAAGGAGCATATAAGCAATAAGACCTTCTCTGTCGTTAGCTTTTACATATTCATCAATTGTTTGTTTGAAAGCATCTGTTCCTTCTAATGTATCAAGGTCAACGTAAGCTTCGTTTCTGCCAAAGAACATAAATGTGTAGTTCTTAAGAAGGAAACCTGCTGTTTTCATTAAGTTTTCGTTAAAGTTATCGTTACCGCCGTCAACCCAGATTTCATCGATGCTAGTAAGACCAATAGCTGTTGGGTTAATAGCTTCCTTTAAAATAACGTAAAGAATGTGGTTAAGAGAACCAGCAAGTGAGCCGTAGCCATTTGCACTTGTCATTGTAGCGAAGTCTAAATCGCTTGCAGTGAGCTCATAATCCCAGTTAAAGATGCTATAGAGTTCATCTACACTGTAAGTCTGAGCTTTGAAGAAACGGTCTTGTTTTTCAGTGATTGGTTCGCCTGTTGTAGCATCTGTACCAACTTCAGTTGTAACATAATCTCTGAAATACCATGTGCCGTCAACCTGCCACATCTGAGCGTTGCAGAAGTAGTTTTTAACCTTTGCTTTATCTGCATCAGAAGTGTTTTCTGAGCCTTCGCCGTTAACATTTATGTAGCCTGTGCCAGCTTTTGTAATATCTGCAATTTCTTTAGCATCTGTAATTCTTACAAAATCAACACCCATAGCTTCCATAAAGATTTTCTTAACGTCATGGTTAAGAACAACTGTGCCGAATGTTTCGTAAGCAACAGGAAGAACTGTGTCGAGAAGTGAGAAGAATGAGTTCTGTGAAAGGTCTAAGTTTTTGCCTTCTAACTTAGAAGCATCGAGAATGAAAGAATCCTCATCCCAAACCTTCTTTGTAACTGGAACCTGATTACCTTCTTCATCAGTTGTATATTCACCTGTAGGAACCCAGTCATATTTCTGAGGCTTTGTAAGAAGGTTTTTGATTGCAACGTTAACCATTTTATCAAGTGTGTTAACTTCTGTTGGAAGAGTGTTGTTTAACTCTTCAGCATCCTTATCGTAGCCATAAGAGCCGTAAATGAGCATATCGTAAACCATTCGTGTAAGGAAGCCAGGAAGGTCAGCAAGAATATCTTCAATATCACCAAGGCTTAAGAAGTTACCAACAAGACCAAGGCTAACACCATTATTAGTACCAATACCATAAGCAACCTTTGAAAGAAGACTTGCGTTATCACCAAGCAATTGAATTACCTGATATAACATCTTCAAGTTACCATCAGAACGTTGCCATGGGTCATCCCAGTCGCTGTTTTTAAGTGCATTAAAGTTGAAATTCTGAAGATCACCTAAAAGACCTTTACCAATTGTCCACCAACCGCTACCGCGAAGTGTACAAACGTCTGCAAAAATATAGTCAACCTTGTTAAGACGAATTTTACCAAGAATTGACAAGTCGACAGTATCCATACCTGCTAATAAATCGTTATCGAGCATATCTAAGATAATGTCAGCAACCTGTTCAGGTGTCAACTTAGCATTGTCAATTGAGTCATAAGCAACTTCAGATTTAACAAGAGCAGCGTTACCAACAACAGAGACAGTGCCGAGTAACATAAGCATTGCTAAGAAGATGCTTAATAATTTTTTAGATTGTTTCATAAAGTTTTTCCTCCATCATATTTTTAGTACGCCAATACAAAAATACGCGTGCGCTTGTTTAGCTATTAATTACAACCACGCACCAGTTGTAATTTAACTGTTAGGGGTAACCTAACTTTTTGTGTAACAGTAAAACCGACAAACGCAAATGAATTTAAGGTGGGTTTAAGTCTGACCTACTCTCTGCCACAGTATTTAAAAGCCTTTTTCTGTTTTACAAACCACACTGTCAGGTTACAGTGAATTTTTCACTAATTATGGGAGCACAAAGAAGCCTATATATAATAGTATAGAAAAATCTACACAACTAGGCACAATTGCCCCATTACCCCAACCTTATGGTTGATTTCATTTTACACTATTTTCCTAAGATTGTCAATAAAAGTGGTTTGACCAGTTGAACAAAGTTTGGGGTGATATTTTAGTTAATTTTACCTACTGCGGATAATTCCTTTCACCCTAAAGGTTTATTTAAAATTTACGAAAAGCTAAAAAAGAAACGTGAGGTGGATGGAATGATATTAAAATTTTCGCTTTAGCGAAAATTTTTTTGCAGATTTTATAGAATGTTTGTTCGGGTTGCAGCTAAAACGCCTCTCTTCGAAGAGAGGGGTTAGTGTGGCTGGTGTGGCTAGTATGGCTGGTAATGTTAGTGCTGAGTGCTGAGTTTCGGAAGGCTTCGCCTTGATTATAATTATTTATGAATAAAGAGTAGTTGTAGTATCATTTATAGGTTATCAGTTATTTTAAATGATACAAAAAATTAAATGAAGCAAAACGCCTCTCTTCGAAGAGAGGGGGACCGCCTTTAGTATATTTGCCCACTTTAATAAACTCTCAAGCGTGTTGAAAATTTATTAAAATAAACAAGCTTTCTTGGGTGGTGGAGAGTTCTCTGCAACGAGTTAACCTCTATTATCACCGTTAGTCGATTTATTAAATAAGTTGATAGTTTATTTTTTCTTCAAGTTAGTACATTAGTAAAACAACCTCGTTGTGAAGAACTCTCCACCATTCCGTTTTAAATTTTTATTAAATTGTAATTGCTTTATCGCCTGAAAATCAGTTGAAACAGTTAGTTTTTCTCACGAATGGTCCCCCTCTCTTCGAAGAGAGGCGTTTCATTGCATTTAATTTATTGTTTCATTTAAAATTTATTATAATCTAAAAATGATACTAAGGATAAACCTTAATTTTTAATTTTAAATCCAAAATTTAAACTTCCACTCGGCACTGTCTCTGTTGTTGGTAACGCTGCTCTTGTTAAATCTGAAGTTGCTTATGACTCAATTGACAATGCTAAGTTGACACCTGAACAGGTTGCTGACATTATCTTAGATATGCTCGATAACGATGTGTTTAGATGGTGGTCAGTGGTCAGTGGTCAGTGGTCAGTGGGTCGGTGGTCAGTGAGTCAGTTGGCTGGTGTGGTTAGTGTGGCTGGTTGGCTAGTGTGGCTGGTTGGCTGGTAATATTAGTTCTGAGTGCAAAATTTAAAACTTCCACTCGGCACTGTCTCTGTTGTTGGTAACGCTGCTCTTGTTCAATCTGAAGTTGCTTATGACTCAATTGACAATGCTAAGTTGACACCTGAACAGGTTGCTGACCTTATCTTAGATATGCTCGATACCGATGTGTAACTAGCAACTTGCACACTTAAAATCTCAAATTTTCGACAAACTAAATATTGCAAATGTTAAAAATATGTAATATAATGTAAAATGTATCGCTATATTTCTTGAGGTGGTTTATTATGAAGCTTTTAGAAGACAAAATAAGGCAAGAGGGACAAGTTATTGGTACCGACATTTTAAAAGTTGATATGTTCTTAAACCACCAGATAGATGTAAAGCTCCTTGACGAAATGGGTAAAGAATTTTATCGCCTTTTTAAAGACAAGGGAATTAACAAAATTTTAACTGTTGAATCTTCTGGTATTGCTATTGCTGTTATGGCTGCTAAATATTTCGAAGTTCCTGTTGTATTTGCTAAAAAATCGAGCCACAAAAATGTTGGCGACGATGTTTTTAAAGCTCAAAGTCACTCTTTTACACACGGCAAGGATTACGAAATGATAGTTTCTAAAAAATATCTTAGCGAAAATGACAACATTCTTTTTATTGACGACTTTTTAGCTGGTGGCAACGCGGCATTCGCAGTTCTTGATATTTTAAAGCAATCTAAGGCAAACCTCGTGGGAATTGGTATTGCTATTGAAAAAGGCTTTCAGGGTGGTGGAGATGCACTCAGAGCCAAGGGAATCAGAGTTGAGTCGCTTGCACTTATTGACAGCATGGAAGATGGTAAAATTATTTATCGTTGATATCATGCAGGTTTTCTGCCGGATATATATTTTAATTTAGCCATATTGGCAAGGAGGACAAAGAAATGAAGAAAATAGTTGCTTTATTCATGGTTTGTGTTATGGCATTATCTTTAATGGTAGGCTGTGGCTCCAAAGAAGGCGACGACGCAATCAAAGTAGGTGCTATTTACATTAACAGTAAGGATGACACCTCAGGATACACTTATGCACATCATAACGGTATCACAAAGGCTATGGAGAATCTTGGTATTTCAAGCGATAATCTTTATATTATCGACAATGTTCCCGAAGATGATATTGCAGTAACTAATGCAATCGATAATCTTGCAGGAAAAGGATGTAATATTATTTTCGGTATCAGCTTCGGTTACATTACAGCGATGGCTGAAGCTGCTGAGAAGGAAGAATACAAGGATATCATCTTCTCACATGGTACAGGTTACTTAAGTAATGATACTAACTTTAACAACTATTTCGGTCGTATTTATCAGGCTCGTTATCTTGCAGGTATTGCAGCAGGTTTAAAGTCTCTTGCACTTGGTAACAACAGCATCGGTTATGTTGCTGCATGGGGAACAGAATATGCAGAGACATGTAGCGGTATTAATGCATTTGCACTTGGTGCACAGGCAGTCAATCCTAACGCTGAGGTTCATGTAAAGGTTATCAGCACATGGGGTGATGAAGCACTTGAGAAGCAGGCAGCAGAGTACTTAATCAATACACATAAGTGCTGTGTTATCGCTCAACACTGTGACAGTGCACAGCCTCAGATGGCAGCGGAAGCAGCAGATAATGTATTCGGTTGCGGATACAACTCAGATATGACAGTACAGGCTCCCAAGTCACATCTTACAGCTCCCATCTGGAACTGGGATGTATATTATGAGTTAGCTATTAAGACAGCTATGGAAAATCCTACAAACTTCATGGGTATTGTAGGTAACTACTATGGTGGTCTTAAGGAGAATTTCATCGGTATTTCTGAACTTACAGCTAATTGTGAAGCAGGAACTGCTGAGATGATTAAGCTTGCAACTGATCTTATGATTTCAGGTAATTGGGATGTATTCAGCGGTGTTAAGTTATCTTTCACAAATAATAACGGTTCATATGATGTTGAAACAACAGATGCAGATCTTGTTGATGCGGCAGGTAATGTAATTGTTAAAGCCGGTGGCCCTTCAGTAGAAGATTCTGTTATTCAGGGCAGCATGAACTACTACGTAAAAGGCGTTACAGCTGAATAATTTACTTAAGGAGTAAAAATTATGACGAATACTACTGCTTCGGCAGAAACTTATGCAATTGAACTCAAGAACATAACAAAAAGATTTGGCGAAGTAGTAGCCAATCATAATATTAACCTAAACGTTAAGCAGGGTGAGATTCTCGCCCTGCTTGGCGAAAACGGTTCGGGTAAGACAACACTTATGAATATGCTCTCCGGAATTTATAAACCTGACGAGGGTTCTATTTTTGTGGA
>CALFTN010000015.1 GCA_937916395.1 uncultured Clostridia bacterium
AGATACATTCTTTCTCTTGTTTTTTGGTCGATATTATAGAAGAACATCGGAACTAAGCTGAACAAGTCAAATATGAGCTTTGGGCCAAACGCGGCAATAAACATTTTCCACATTGTATCCTGAGTCTGAACTGCAGTAATACCTGATTCGAACCCTGCCCAACGAGCAAGTAAAAGTGAGTTAATTTTAGTAAGAACAATTCCCCTCACCTTGTTTATGTAACCGGTCAAAAGATTAACTGTTGCTTCAACTCGGTAACCATTTTGCCATTCACAGTAGTCTAAAACTTCATAGTTAATTTCAGCATCAATAATTTTCTTTGTTGCATAGAATACCATTTCTACACAGTTGCCAACACACATTGCAAGTGTCATTGGTAGTTTCTTTTTATAGAAACCGTTTTCTTTGCCACCAATAAGCCCTACAAGGAACAGCAAACCTTCGGAGAATATTATTGAACCACGTTGTGCAACCCACAAAGCTTTGGTTGAATATTTTCTTCTGAACTTAGCTGCCCACGGATAACTGGCGTAAGAAATTGGCATACCAGGAATACCAGCAATAGTTGAAATCATATTAAATTTCAAAACACTGTCATAATAAAGAGATTCAGAAGTACCAATATCAATACCGTCAACAAAACCTGAAAGTGTGTAAATAAGAAGTGGTTTGTTCTTAAACACTGAGAACATACCTTTTACAACCTGTGGTGGTTTTTCAGATTGCGGAACACGCTCTTTACTTACGAAAATCCAGATAATTCCAGGAATTGTTACAATTGTCCACCATGAGAGTTTCATACCAGAGAATACTCTTGCTAAATTTATTTTAATTTTACCATTAGCAACAAGGTCAAAAATTACGCCTGCAATCTGCTCAGGCAAACGCTTGAACAAATCGCCAGCAAAATTGGAAGAAACTAAAAGCGAAGTTCTTTCATTCGGATTAGGTGTGAAAACATTATCAATATAACCACCACCACCGAAAAAAGCACCAACGGTCTCGCCAATATATGAAAGAATCATATATAAAATAAGTCTTTGTGCAGCATCCAAAGCATAACTATCACAAATAATTGGTAAAATACAAGTAACAAAACCAACAATTAAATTTGGAATAAGTGACAAATATTGAAACGGTTTGAACTTACCCCAACGAGTACGCATTTTATCAATAATAACTGCAGAAAGCGGGTCATTTATAAGGTCATAAATACCTAAACCAACGGCAGCATTACCATGAGCTTCTGCATTAAGACCTAAAATTTTATACATAAAAAGTTCAGAACTTGTGTCATATTTACCCATTGATAATTCGGAAGCAGCGCATTTTAAAATGTAAGCTACACGTTCTTTGGTTGAACAGAACATTCTATTCATATAAGCAGGGGTTTCATTCATTTCGAAAACATATTCACGTTCATAAGTTTCAGTTGTTTTGTTTTCTTCACTCATTGTTTAACCCCCTCTACAGCTTTTAATTTTTGTTCTTTTTCTTCTTGTAATTTTGTCAGACGTTTATACATTTCTGCACGAATTTCTTCTTGTGGCACACCATCTTCAACCATTTTAAAATATTCTTCAATCGGAATACCACCAACAAAGCATTGAGCATGTTTAACTTCAATCCCCTGTTTAAAAATAGCTATATCAACACTTAAATTAACAACTAACAAAATCAAATATACAAATGGTGCTAAAATAAAACCAATGTCAAAATATTGATTTTTGGGAATGACGAAGAATAAAACGCAAGAAATAACTGTTAAAACTAAAAGTGTTATATCAAATCCGTAGCAAATCACTTTACCTTTTTTTGAACAAGCCATTGTTAAACAACCAAATCTTGCCAAAAGCAAGACGATTGTCAATACCAGTAAAACTACTAAGACTGCAAGTAGAATTAAAGGCAACTTACCATCACTGGTTTCAAGAAGTGATAGAATATTATCAAAATCTAAACTTTCAATAATATCTAAAAGTGAAAACAAGCTTAAAAAACCGTTAAACTCAACAAATGGTGCTTTAAATACACACGTAAAAAACGGCACCAGAATTGCCAAAAGAGGAATAAGGCTTGTAAAAATTCTTATTACTGCAAGTCTGGAACCAACAAAGGAAGCCTTCATTCTATCTATCTTCTTCTGAAAATAATAGTACTGAACTTCCGCAACATCGGCATCCTTCATCAGTCGTTCCTGAATATCGTAAATAACAATATTACCACCACAGTAAGGACAATGCTGTTTCCAATCAGTCATCTTAAGATGTTTACCACATTTTGGACAATCTGCCATTAAAATCACCCCTTAGAACACTATATAGATATGCATCTACGGTTTAATAATATAATTAATTTCTTTTAAAGTCAACATTTTTTACAGTAATGTAACTAGTTTTTTCTGAAAAACAGATACTTTTTAGTACAAATCCAACAAAACAATAGAATTTTGTTGGATTATTTAAAAAATGTTAATTTTTCTAACGTTGCTTTCAAAATTCAAAAATTATAGAATAATATAAATAAGAGGTTTTAAATTTTTCACAGGAGCATTTGTTATGAAGTTAATTCGTGAATATCTTGAAACAGTTAATATTTTAGCACAAATGGAAGAAGAAGATTTTGAAAACGAGGATTTAGTGCTCGTTTTTAATCAGGCTGCTGCAAGAATTCGTTTTATTGCTCAAGAAATCGAGTATGAGCAACCTGAATTAAAAGAAAAATTCAAAGAGCTACTTTTTATTGACAGCATTACAATAAGGATATGGGTTGCACATCACATTCTTGAAGTTATGACTTATGATGATAACATAAGAGCGTTAGCTTTAAAAGAATTAGCTGCTTCTAAAAGAGATGGCGAGCCATCATACGCATTAGGTAATAAAATATGGCTTGAAAACTGGTTGAAAAAATATCCTGATGACGCTGATTTATTGTTATAAAAAATGGTCTGTAAATGCTAAAAGCACTTACAGACCATTTTTTATTTATTCAGATAAATTATTCCAGCTCTTGAAACCTTAATTTCTTCAAGAGTATTTTTAATTATAAATTCAGAAATGGTTTCACCAAAGCAATTAACCACTTTAACTTTACACCCTTTTGCACCTTTAATTACAAGAAAATCTTTCATCGTCCCATTGACAACTATTGCCTTTTTCTTGAAAACTTCAACAAGTGAATTGGTATAAGTTGCAACTATTTCTGAATCTTTTAAAGTTACGCGTGCACTTGAATAATCATTTTCAGGATTTTCTGCTGTTAATTTACCATTCACTAAAATATCTCTGTGTTCTTTCCAGAATGAAATAAAAAACTTTAACATTTCTTTTTGTTCTTTATTCAATTCATTAACCATCACAGAAATCTGTGGTACTGTGAAAATTGCGTTGATGAATTGTTGAGCAACATTCTCAGCACTATCAGTTTTATTCCACATAAGCATATCTGAATGGACTGCCGTTTTACCAGATGTAAAACGCAAATTAATAGCTTGACTGCGATTAGTAAGAACATCACCAGGGCAATCGCCAACACGAAGCATATTGCCATATTTTCTGATAGATGGACCTACATAAGATTGACGAAACTCAATAAGAATATCTTTATTAAGCTTTGTTAACCTCTCTTTTGTTTCGCTCAAAAGAGAGTGAAGTGCGTCTTCTAATGATTCATAATCACGATTGTTATCACTTTCAAGTGACTTACCTTTCAAAACAAAACTGTCAATAAAGTCGAGCTTTAAGCCATCTAATCCCCATTCTTTCACTGCATTTTCATAAAGAGTTGCGAGATAGTCCCTTACCTTTTTATATCTTGGGTCAAGAGCAAAAAATGTTTCACCATCGCCAGAGTCATCTAAAAGCATAGTTTTAAACTCATCAAATTTCTTTGAATGAATTCCCATAAATGGAACAGAATACCAGAGCATAACCTTCATTCCGATTTTGTGGATTTCATCTACTAGCTTTTTCATATCGCTCATTTTTCTTTCTGAAACTTCCCAATCACCGCAAAAAGCATAACCACGGTTGTTATCGTCTGTTTGCCAACCATCATCAATTATAACAGTTTCAAGCCCTAATTCTTTAGAATTCTTACACTCTTCAATTATTTTTTCAAAATCAAGATTCTGATGAAAGCTATACCACAATGAATCCATTGGAAGCTTTGCGTTTTCAGGTACATACGCACTTTTATAGCCACATTCATTTTCCCACCAGTCAACAGTTTCATAAATGCTTTCGTAATATTTTATGCTTCTGAAATCAAATCTTGCAGTAGCATTATATTCACTTTTTTTATTTGTTTGTAAACTAAAAAATTCAATTTCACAAATAACTTCAGCATTTTCTTCGTTGTAACCCATTCGGATTTTAATAGGAGTATCCACATCCGAAACAGCAACACACATTCTGTTGTTACCATCAAAACCAAAAAGCTGTTGAAGCGGCATACCTGAAACTAAACGAGAGTTAATTTCATTCATTCCCCAATCAGGTCTAAGTGTATGTACCCTATCAAAGCTACTCCAAATTGCAAGTGAATTAGTAGCAGGTATTCTACACCTCAAAACCGTCTTTTCAGGAATTTCATTGTTAAATTTTAAATTCAAATCCAAAAAAGTGATTTCTCTTTCTTCTCTTTTCTGAATATTAAAAATGACATTGTGATTGCCACCAACAATTTCATAGTTAAATTTATTTTTCATTTTATCACCTGGTAAATTCTGCTTTTTTAATATACTCAATTAAAGCACTAAGGCTATTTGAGAGCCATTTATTTTTATGATAAATAAGTTGTTTCCATATATCTGTTTTAACATCTGTAACATCAAGAAATACAAGTTCACCACTCGCAATTTTATCTTTTGTTACAAAATCTGGCAAATATGAAATTTTATCATCATTAAAGCAAAGTAATTCTGTAATAATATCAGTACGCCCAACCTCTAAAACAGGTTGGATTTCTAAAGACATTTTTTCGAGTGTCTTGTCTAAAATTCGTCGGTAACCCATTTCTTTTTCTGTTAAAATAAACTGATATCCCAACAAATCGTTAATAGAAAGTTCTTTCACTTTTGCCAAAGGTGAATTTCTATTTGTAACAAAGTGCATTGGTATGTGCTCTTCTTTTGCAATTATATAATCACTTTTATAAACGTGATTATCAAGTGTTACCATTAAATCTGCCTCGTTCCTGTCAAGCATCTGGAACATATCACCAGTATCTGCTGCAGTGAATTTCAATGAAATTCCAGGGTATTTACTATGAAAGTCATTATAGTTTGTCGTAAGCATATCTTCACAAACAGAATCAGGAGCAACTAAATGAATAACACCAGTTAACTCTTTCGTTTCTTCAATATTCTGTCTGAATTCATCAGTTAATCGACAAACATTATGTGCATAAGAAAGAAGCTCTTTACCTCTTTCGGTCAAAGTAATTGTATGGTTAATTCTTTCAAATAACAAACAATCAAGTTCGGTTTCAAGCTGTTTTATCTGAAATGAAACTGTTGACTGTGAGTAACCTAAAACCTCTGCAGCTTTTGTAAAACTATTAAGCTCTGCAACCTGAATAAATGACATTAAATTACGAATTTCCAAAAAAACACCTACATTCATATTTAATCGAATTTATCGATTATGATTATCAAAACTATTTATTTTACTTATTACGTTTTGTATTATATACTAACACAGTAATAAATTCAATATATATTGAAAGGAAATTTTAGATATGTCAGAGATTAAGTTTTATGCAAGACCAGAAGTTCCTGTTGAAATGCATAAGGTAAAGATTGTTCAAAAGCTCAATCTTTTACCAGCAAAAGAGCGTTTAAAGAAAATGCAAGAAGCTGGTTTTAACACATTCATGCTTCATAATGGCGATATTTTTATGGATATGCTTACCGACTCAGGTGTTAATGCTATGAGTGATAATCAACAAGCAGCAATGCTTCGTGCTGACGACGCTTACGCAGGTAGCGAAACATTCTACAGAATGGAAAAGAAATTGACCGAAATCTTTGGTATTAACCACCTTCTCCCTACTCACCAGGGTCGTGCTTGTGAACACATAATTGCTCAACATTTTGTTAAACCAGACAGCTGTGTAATTATGAACTATCACTTTACAACATCTAAAGCACACGTTACAAGACTTGGTGGTAGAGTTGAAGAGCTTGTTAAAGACGAGGGCTTAGTTGTAAAAAGTGATTTACCATTCAAAGGTAACATTGACTTGGATAAAGTTAAGGCTTGCATTGAAAAAGAAGGTGCAGATAATATTGCTTTCTTAAGACTCGAGGCAGGTACTAACCTTATTGGTGGTCAACCTATCTCTTATGAAAATATGAAAGAAGCAACAGAGCTTGCTAAATCTTATGGCATTACAACTGTTTTAGACGCATCTCTTTTACAGGATAACCTTTATTTCATAAAAACAAGAGAAGAGTCTATGAAAGATAAAACTATACCTGAAATCACCAGAATGGTTGCAGACCTCTTTGATATGATTTATTTCTCAGGCAGAAAATTCGGCTTCGGTCGTGGTGGTGGAATTCTTATCAGAGATGAAAAGTTATTCCACGAAATGGAAGATTATGTTACAATGTTTGAAGGCTTCTTAACATACGGTGGTATGTCTGTTAAAGAAATGGAAGCACTCATAATTGGTTTCGAAGAAACAATGGATTTAGATATAATTTCTCAAGGTCCACAATTCATTAAACACTGTGTTTCAATTCTTGACTCAATGGGTGTTCCAATGGTTACACCAGGTGGTGGTTTAGGTGCTCACATTGACGCTCGTCAGGTCGTTGACCACATCCCTGCTGAGCAATACCCTGCTGGTGCTTTAACTGTTGCTCTTTACCTTTGTGGTGGTATTCGCGGTATGGAACGTGGTACTCTTTCGGAAGAAAGAAACGCAGATGGTAGCGAACACATTGCTTCTGTTGAAATGGTTCGTCTTGCATTCCCAAGACGTGTGTTTACACTTTCACAGACTGAGTATGTAATAGACAGAGTCAAATGGCTTTATGACCATAGACACCTTGTTGGTGGTTTAAGATTCGTTCACGAACCAAAAACACTTCGCTTCTTTACAGGTAAGCTTGAACCAGTTTCTGACTGGCCAGAAAAACTTATTGCTGAATTCATTAAGGATTTTGGCGAAGACCAATAAAATATTAAATAAAAGCATAGAAGCCGTTATTGGTTTCTATGCTTTATTTTTAAACCATCAGTTGCAGGGTTATCCAACAATTTTCCATCCTCGCTAAATCTCGAACCATGACAAGGGCAATCCCAGCTTCTTTCTGCCTGATTCCATTTGAGGGCACAGCCCAAATGTGGGCAACGTGGTGTGGTAGGATTTAAGAGGTTTATTGTACTTTCGATAATATTTGTAAATAATTGTGCAGTGCGCATCTTTCTTGAAGGAGAATATAGGTTGCTATATTCATTCTCATTTCCCATAATTAAATCAGAAAGCAAATTTGCAGCAACCATTGATGAAGTCATTCCCCATTTGTTAAAGCCTGTTGCAACAAATATATCAGGCGTTTTTTTAGAATATTGACCGATATAAGGAATACCATCAAGTGACATACAGTCCTGTGTTGCCCATCTTGTTACTTCTTTTGCTGATGAATAAAAACGATTTTTAAATTTTGTCAATTCATACCAGTTTCCACCTTCTTTTCCTGTTCTATGAGAACCACCACCTAATAAAAGTAGGTCGTTATACATTCTGAAAGAGAGGCCAGTTGTATTTTCATCAATATACATACCATCAATCTTTTTTGCACCTTGTAATGCAATAACGTAAGAGCGGTCCTGGTAGAGTTTTAAAGGATAAAGACCAAATTTATTAAAAATCGGAAAATGTGTGGCGACAATTGTTTTATTTGCTGTAATTTTTCCACCATTAGTTACGTATCCGTCGCCATCAAAAGCCAAAACCTTTGTATCTTCATAAATTTCCAGGTCTTTAACAACTGCTTGAACAAATTTTAGTGGGTTAAACTGTGCCTGGTTTTTGAATTTAATTGCACCTGCTATGCTGAATGGCAAATCAAGCTCATTTACACATTCAAAATCTGCATTAATTTTATCAAGAATTTCACATTCTTTATTAATTTTATCACTTCTGTTCAATGAATAAACAAATGCATCCTTTTCCTCAAAATCACAAGCAATGTTTTTACACTTGTTTTTAAATTCTTTCAGAGCTTCCTGATTTGATTTATAATACATTTCTGCTAATTCAGAACCGAAGACATTGCTTATCTTACTATAAATCAAACCGTGCTGTGACGTAATTTTAGCAGTTGTATTAAGCGTCACACCACTACAAATTTTATCTGCTTCAACCAAAGCATATTGCACACCTAATTCTTTCAATTTGCAAGCTAAAAGTATCCCGGTTAAGCCACCACCAATTATAAGAACATCGGTTTTTAAATTCCTTTTAAGTGGCTCAAAGCTTGGCAAATTAACAGTCGAATTCCAAATTGAGTTAATCATAAAATCACCAGAATTAGTATGCACAAAAAAATTAAGGATAGCAAAAGCTATCCTTAAAATTCATAAAATTATGCAAATTAAACCGCTACAACCCTCGTTAATAATTTTTTCTAAAGTTTCTTGAATTTTACCTCGTGCATCCTGTGGCATGTGGCAAAGCTTGTTACGAAGACCTTCGTTAACAAGTTCATTTAAAGATTTACCGAAAATGTCAGACTCCCATATTTTTAGTGGGTCTTCTTCAAATTCATTAAGAAGATATTTAATTAACTCTTCAGACTGGCTTTCAGTACCAACAACTGGTGCAACCTCGGTTTCTATATCCGCTTTTAAAAGATGAATTGACGGAGCTGATGCTGAAAGTCTTACACCGTATCGACCACCTTGTTTTACAATTTCAGGTTCTTTAAGTGTTAATTCATCAATATCAGGCATAACAATTCCGTAGCCAGTTGCCTCTACTTCTTCTAAAGCATTTTCAAGACGGTCATATTTCTTTTTAATCTTTGCTAAATCATTAAGACAATTAACAAGCCCTTGCTCATTTCCAATTTCTAGACCTGTTTGCTCTTCAATAATTTTATAAAATAATTCACCTTCTAAAGCTGTACCAATTTTTGCAGTACCTTTTCCTAAATCAATCGAGTTAATTGTTGCAGAATTTATATATTCATTTGTTTCAATGCCAAGTAAAAGCGAACCAATATCTGCAACACAATTGATACTTTCTGATGAGGTCTTCACTGAATTACTAAGTGAAGAACGAAGCCAATGCTCTCGCTCTAAAGACATTACCCATGATGGTAATTCCACACAAATTTCACTCACAGGAAAACGATATAAAACACTTCTTAAAATTTCTGTTATTTCGTTTTCGGATAACTCAAGACAATTCACAGGAATTACAGGAACTGAATATTTTTCTGACAGCGAAACTGAAAGCGCTTTTACCGTTTCACTTTCAGGTGTTAATGAATTCAATATCATAACAAAAGGCTTGTTAATTTCTTTTAATTCATTTATTACACGCTCTTCTGCTTCTTCATATTCATCGCGAGGAATTTCTGTAATTGAACCATCCGTAGTAACAACAAGACCTATTGTAGAATGTTCTGTAATAACCTTTTCAGTACCAATTTCAGCAGCCATATTAAAAGGTATTTCTTCTTCAAACCACGGAGTTTTAACCATTCGAGGTTGTTCATTTTCAATATAACCTAAAGAACTTGGTACTATGTAACCGACGCAATCAATAAGCCTTACGTTAAGTGAAGATTTTTCTGGCAATTCAATTTTAACAGCTTCTTCTGGAATGAATTTGGGCTCAGTTGTCATAATTGTTCTGCCAGCAGCAGATTGTGGTAATTCATCCTGTGCTCTTTCTTTTTTATGCGCACTATCAATGTTAGGTATAACCAAAGTTTCCATAAACCTTTTAATAAATGTGGATTTACCAGTTCTTACGGGTCCTACAACACCTATATAAATATCACCGCCTGTTCTGGTTTCAATATCCTGATAGATAGTAGTATCTGTCATAAGTCCTTCCCCCTTGTACTTTCTTTATCTTCTCTACAAGATATGTTGAAAATTATAGTAATATGACTCATATTTAACATTTGACATAACATACACATTGTAGTATAATAATCCAATATTAAACAAAGGAGTAATAACTTTGAAAGAGATGTTATTTGAAGTCCTTAATGACTTCCATGTGGCGTTACCATACCTCTGTAGGTTAGTGGTTTCAGCAATTTGTGGTGCTGGAATCGGTCTTGAAAGAACTTTCAGACAAAAAGAAGCTGGTCTTAGAACTCACATTATTGTTGCTCTCGGTTCTGCACTTATGATGATTGTTAGTAAATATGGTTTCTTTGATTTATTTCTTTATGACAACGTTAAGTTTGACGGCTCAAGACTTGCCGCAAATATTATTACTGGTGTCAGCTTTTTAGGTAGTGGTATTATTATTTATAAAGGCTCTATTAAAGGTCTTACAACTGCCGCTGGTATCTGGGCAACCGCTGGTATTGGTCTTGCAATTGGTGCTGGTATGTATGGTATAGGTGTTTATGCAACTATTGTTCTTCTTCTTATTCAGATTTTCATTCATAAATTTGTACCAATTGAAAACACAGTTGCTACTGAAATTAAATTAAAAATTAAAAATGACCCTGTTGCTCTTGACCATGTTGAAGAAATTCTTCATAAAAAAGGCGTTGATATTATGTCGACGGATATTGAGAAAAAAGATAATTTAATTTATTGTAAATTTGATTTAAAAACACACAACAGTTTTTCATTTAAAGAAATTAAAGAGATTTTGAAAGATGATGAATATATAGTTTCGATTTCGCTTTAATTAGTTGCTAGTATTATAAAAACAAATGCATCCTATCATTCGGTTTTTTAGTAAGCCAATTGATAGGATGTTTTGATTTTTATGTTATTAAACTCCACCTAAACAGTTAATTACAATTATAGCAACTGCAATTGGTATTATGTAATAAAGAATTAAAGAATAGTTTTGTTTGTATTCATACGCAGTAAATGTTTTTCGTGGAGAATTTATATAATAAAGCGTCACATCAAAAGGTGGAGCTACCTTATTCATATATTTGTATTTGTATTCTTTACCATCGACTTCATATGTATATGTTGCGTGATACCAACTATTAACAGAATGAGGATCATCATCCCAGTATTTTATTCTCTTACCTTTTACAATATGACCGAGACTCTTTGCTTTTTCAACCTTTTTATTCTTTTTAGTTTTTTTCTTCATAAGTTTTATTTCAATAATAAATACTATGATAGCAGCAATAACTCCACACATAACATTAAAGTTAAAAACAGAGGTAAAAAATTCTTCTAATAAACTTGTAAATTCTTCAAATAAACTCGTAAATTCATCCATTATAATACCGCCTTTAAAATTTCTATTTTAATTCTCAGATAAATTCATATCATCTAAATTATAAAACTTACCACTAAATCTACCAAAAAAGTCTTTTTCGCTATTCTGGTTTACTACGAATACTCTATTGGTTTTGTAGAGTATTGCAATTTTATTGTGTTCACCTTTTATGTTTGCAAAGCGTTTTTTTACTTTTTTATAGAGTGGGTCATTTACTTTAAATATTTCTGGTATTTGTAAAGCAGATGAACAAGAAAGCAAATCACAAAGAATTGTTTCTCTCAACATTTCTTCATCTGCAAATTCTTTAAAGAAATAATAAATATGAACTGCATAATCCGAAAGATTCATTTTAGTTCCGTCTATTTCATTACCAAACTGATAGAAAAGCTGGAATGGTGTAAAAATTTTATTACTTATTAAATAATCAAGTGTAAATAAAAATCTTCCACTGTTATAAAGTCTTTCTAATGCATCTTCACATTTTTTTAGTTTTTTAATTTCATCACTTGAAAGCCATGGAGTTTCAGTAACCTCATAAGGTGGTTTCTGAAGATATTTACAAGGATATTTTTCGGGATTCTCACGCATATCTGCACCATAAAGGAGCTTTAAAAAGCCCATTTGGAGCATATTAGCACCCAAAGAGTAACCAATATCAAAACTTCTTTCAAAACTCTTTAAATCCTCACCTGTTAACCCTGCAATCAAATCAATATGAATGTGCATATTGTTAAAAGAAATTAAACGTTTAATGTTCTCAACAAGCTTTTTAGTATCAGTTTTACGATTAATTGCTTTTAAGGTATCCTCATTAAAAGACTGCATACCGATTTCTAATTGAAATAAGCCTTTAGGTGCTTTTTCTAAAATTTCAAAAGTTTCTTCTTTTAAAATATCCCCTGCTATTTCAAAGTGAAAACATACATTTTCTGGGATTTTTGTGCCACGATTCTCTAAAATAAACTCAATAATTTCGTTAGCTCTTTTTACATTAGCATTAAAAGTTCTGTCAATAAATTTAACTGTCTGTGTACCACTGTTTGCAACTTTAACAATATCTTCTTTAACTTTTTCCAAATCAAAAAATCTTAAAGGTGAAGTGTTACCAGAAAGGCAAAAAGCACATCTATAAGGGCAACCACGACTTGTTTCAATATATGTGATTTTACCATTAAGGTTATTGAAATATTCATCTGTATATGGGCTTACCGGTGTACCCGAGTATTCTTTTTCAGGAATTGAAATAATTTTTTTGTTTTCCCTATAAGACAATCCGGCAACAGATGATAAATCACCATTTTCAAAAAGTACGTCTAACAATAACGGGTAAGTTTCTTCACCCTCACCAGAAAGAACATAATCAATAAAACTATAATTTTCTAAAACATTTTTAGCTCTGTAAGAAACTTCTGGACCACCTAAAATAATGGTAATATTACTTTTATTTTTTATATATTTACAGGCTTCAAGTGTCTTTTCAATATTCCATATATAACACGAGAAAGAAAGTATCTCAGGGCTTTCACCTAAGATACTTTCTGCAAAGTCTATTATGTTACTGTTTATTGTACATTCCATAACTTTTACTTCGTGTTTTGTATTGGCGTTATTTTTAACACCAGAAAACAAGCACCACGGTGCTAAAGATGAATGAACATATTTTGAATTAAGGCAAGAAATTATTACTTTCATTTAAACATCATTTCTTATAATATCGTCTAAGGTTTCTCTTTTAACTGCAACATAATCATCATTGCCGTTAATCATTACAACCGGTAATTTAGGTATTCTGTTATAGTTAGATGACATTGAGTAATTATAAGCGCCTGTTGTAAGCACAGCAATTAAATCACCGCGTTTTATTGATGATGGCAAACTAACATTTTCTTGTAAAATGTCACCACTTTCACAGCAACGACCTACAAGACTACATTTAAAATCACATTTTTCTTCTGCTTTAGAAGCAGCAATTACTGTATAGCTTGATTTATAAAGCGCGAAACGTGGGTTATCTGTCATACCACCATCAACCGCAACATAATTTTTGTAGCCGTCAATAATTTTAACTGTATTGGCAGTATAAAGTGTAATGCCAGCATCTGCTACAATACTTCTGCCTGGCTCCATTCTGACACTTGGCTCTTTAATACCTAATTCAGCGCATTTTTTCTTATAAAACTCTGCAACCTCTTTAATGTTATCTTCAATATCTAAATATGGGTCACTCTGAACATAACGTACGCCATAACCACCACCAAGGTCGAGAATTTCTGTAATAAAACCGAATTTTTTATTCATATTTGAAACAAATTCTAACATCGTATCTGCAGAACGAATGAAAACATCTGAATCAAAAAGCTGAGAGCCAACGTGACAATGGAAACCTTTCAAATCTACATTTTCACGTTTTAAAGCTTCGCCAGTTATAAATTCACCAGCACCAGTTTCAATTGGAAAACCAAATTTCGAATCGACTTTACCAGTATTAACTGCTTCGTAGGTATGAGTATCAATACCCGGAGTGATTCTTATAAGCACCTTTTGCTTAATACCTTTTTTACCAGCAAAGTAATCAATTGCATCAAGCTCCTCAATATTATCAATTACAAAATAACCAATATTCTGAGAAATTGCGTATTCAACATCGTCATCTGTTTTGCTGTTTGAGTGAAAATACATTTCTTGTGGGTTTACACCAGCTTTAATTGCTGTGTATAACTCACCAACAGAAACAACATCAACACCCATATTTTCAGATGAAACAATTTCATACATTCTTTTAAAAGAACACGCTTTACTTGCAAATAAAGCTTTTGCACCATTGCCAAAATATTTTGTTAAGCTTTCAGCATACTTTTTGCAATTTTTTCTTAATGTAACTTCATCCATTACATAAAGTGGTGTTTTGTATTTTGATGCAATTTCCTTCGTACTTCTGCCACCAAAATACAACTCATTATTTTTAATTTCGAGATTGCTACAAATTAAATTGCTCATACATTAAGACCTTGTTCTCTCATAAGTAATAATAATTTTTCTTCGTTATCTTTTTCCATAGAAGTAAGTGGTAATCTTAAATAATTCTCACCAAAGCCCATAGCAGCTGTTGCAGCTTTTGCTGGAATTGGATTAACTTCACAGAAAAGAGCATTAATAAGTGGAATTAATTCGAGTTGAATTTCTGCACTGCCTTTTACGTCTCCAGCAAAGAATTTATCGCACATTTCAACTGTCTTCTTAGGAAAAACATTTGAAAGAACTGAAATAACACCCTTACCACCTAATGAAAGAAGTGGAACAATTTGGTCATCATTACCAGAATAAACATCAATTTCGCCCTTAGTGAGTGAAATGAGTTCTGCAATTTGAGAAAAATTGCCACTTGCTTCTTTAATAGCAACAATGTTTGGGTGCTTTGCTAAAACTGCAACAGACTGTGGCAAAAGGTTGCAACCAGTTCTGGAAGGAACGTTATAAAGTATACAAGGCTTTGTTGAAGCATCTGCAATAGCAGTAAATGACTCAATTAAACCACGTTGAGTTGCTTTATTATAATAAGGTGTAACTAAAAGCATGGCATCACAACCAACTTCACAAGCATGCTTTGTGAGCTGAATTGCATAAGCAGTATCGTTAGAACCAGTTCCAGCAATTATAGGAACTCTTTTGTTTGCTCTTTTCACAGCAAATGCTAAAACATCTTTATGCTCTTCATCGGTAAGAGTAGAACCTTCACCAGTTGTACCAGCAATAACTAAAGCATTAACGCCTTCTTCAATTTGCCAGTCAATAATTCTACCTAAATTCTCATAATCAATTCCATCTTTTGTCATTGGGGTAACTAAAGCTGTTGCTACACCAGTAAAAATTGTGTTACTCATAAATCTTTCTCCTTCAGGGACGAACCCAAATAAAAAATAGTTGCCCGAAAAGCAACTACTTACACTTTACGCAAATATGCATTAAATTGTAAGATAGCTCTCCGCATTTCTGCGACAACGATACAGATATTATTCCATACCGCCAGACCAGTTTTCCACCACAAACTGACTTCGGCACCTACCCCTTTCACATTTACCGTTTTTGGCAAACGACCTTGTAAACGCTACTGATGATAAAATGCTCCTCTATCGGTTGACAATACTATAACATAGTTGTAAATATATGTCAATCAAAAAATGTTAAAAATAATTAAAGGGGCTGTAAAAAAAGCGCAGACCGCATAAAAC
>CALFTN010000016.1 GCA_937916395.1 uncultured Clostridia bacterium
TGCTGTCAGCGCTCATCGCCGCTCACCTCCCCCGATTGAAGCTCAACAAGCTCTCTGTAGAGTCCGCAGGTTTCAACAAGCTCGCCGTGTCTGCCTTCACCCTCAACACCGTTTTGCGAGAGCACAATTATTTTATCGGCATTCTTGACACTGCTCATTCTTTGCGAAACAAGCAGAACAGCCGCATTTTTGCATTTTTGCGAAACGGCGTTCATTATCGCCGCTTCGGTTTCTGTATCCAGCGCCGTAAAGCAATCGTCAAAAACATAAACCTTTGCGTTTTTGGCAATTGCTCCCGCAACGGCGATACGGCTCCTCTGGCCGCCGCTGTAATTTTCACCTTTATTGATAAGGAATTTTTGCAAATCCTTTTCCTCTGACGCAATGAAGCCGCATCTTGCTTTTTGCAAGGCGTCAAGCATTATTGCGGCGTAATCGGGTGAGCCGTGAAGCAAAAGGTTTTCACGCAGAGTTTTTGAAAACAGAACAGGCTTGCTCTGTGCAAAAGATATGTTTTTACGCAAGGCGTCAAGCTCATAATCCCGTACGTCCCTGCCGCCGACAATGATTTCGCCGCTTTCGGGACTGTCAAATCGTGTGATATAGCTGAGTAAAGTTGATTTGCCGCAACCCGTTGTGCCGACTATTGCGGTAACCTCGCCGTGATTTGCCGTAAAGCTTACCGTACCGTTTTTAAGAGAAACAGCCTTGAATTCAACGTTCCATTTTTCATTTTCATCAGGAATAACGTTACCCGAAACAACGCTGACGGGGGTTGACATGATTTCGCCGACGTTTTTTGCGGCAACAGCCGCACGGGGTGCAAAAACAACCATTGCGCCAAGCATAACAAAAGCCGAAACCGTGATGACCGAATACTGCAAAAACGCAACAATTTCACCAACACCAAGCGACGAGTTCAGAATTTCCTCGCCGCCGACAACAACCAGCACTGCCGTTATTATGTTTGAAACAAGAGTAATAACACTCAATGCAATGTAAACGGAACGCAGCACAAAGCGTTCATTTCTGCGCACGCCGTCGGAAACTTTATTGATTCTTGAAGCTTCATAACCCTCGGCACAACCCGACCTGACGGTAAAAAGCTGTGCAAGATTATCTTTGAGGTGCTTGACGTATTTTTCATATACAGCCTGCAACGCATCAAACTTTTTGATTGTAACAAGAAAAAGAAGTACGAGCACCGCAACTATCACAAGCACGGTGATAAGCAGAAGCGAGCCGAAAACACGGCTTTGCATAAACGAAAGCACAGTGCCGCCGACTGCCAGAATCGGCGCAAAGGCAAACACTCTGAAAAAGTAGCTGACAAGCATACCGATATGCTCAACGTCCCTTACCGCAACCTCTTCAAGATGGGCGGCAGAAAAGATTTTAAGCTCCTTTGCAGAAAAAGCGGACGTATGTTTTATATAATCCGCACGGATGTCACGCTGCACCTGCGATGAAATGCTTGCCGATATTTTGCCTGCAACAACCATACAGACTATCTGCAAAACAACGGATGCCGCCATAAGCAAAGCATATTTTGCAATGTATACGTTCTGAACTGTTTCAATATCCACGCCTGCGTCTTTATAAACAAAAGGCATAAACGTTGCAGCCGCCTGCGCTTTGAGCGCCTGCTTTGTGTTGCACGCCGTTTGCCATTCATCGGCAAAATCGCCCTGCTTCGCTTTTGTATATTTGAGATAAGCGCTGAGCATTGTGAGGCTTACGTTATCCGCAAAATCTGCGGCTTGGCTGTTTTTGCCGCCGTCAAGATACTCCCGTGCAATAAAAACGCCGCACAGAGCCGCCGTTTCAAAAAGCTCCTTTGCCCTGTCTTTATCAGCATTTTCTTCAAGGTAATAGCAGTTGCGCAAAAGCTCAAACTCATCGGGCTGACCTTTCGGGCAACGGTTATGCATTTTATACATTGCGGCAAATTCACCGTATTCTTCCGCAGGCATAATAACCTCAAAAATTTCAAGCAGATTATTGCCGAAAACTTCGGGCGGTATATCGTCGACGCCCTTTTGCTGAATGCCCGTGCCGATAAGCTTTCCCATAAAAAAGGGCATAGCGAGGCTGAACACCGCCTGAAAAACAAGAGTTATCAGGCAGCATATCGCAGCCGCTCTGTGCGGCAACAGATATTTTTTAATCAGCTTCAACGCAATGCTCCTTTTACGGTTTAAAGTTTTCGGGTTGCAAAAATTTGTATTATTATACATTAAATATATATTAATGTCAATCTTTGCACGGGTTCGGGAGGTATGATTGCATTTTGTTTTTATGAAAGTTTTTGAAATTTGGGTTTCATTTCAGCCTTTTTATTATACTATTTTGCCAAAATTTCATTCTAAAATGAATTTTTTTGCATTTGGGGTTGCAATATGTGTCCCTATGAGTTAAAATATTGTAAAATTCGGGTGATATATCTGTTTTGATATAGCGTCAGGGTATATCCGACACCGAATAGTCATATTTTATTTTGTAATTTTCCGCTTTGCCCGAGCGCAAAAGCGTTCCCGTTATTGCGGCACAGAAGGAGTATATTTTTATGAGCTACGTTAAAAGAGTAATTGACGAAGTTGCCAAAAAAAATGCAAATGAACCCGAGTTTGTGCAGACTGTTACCGAGGTTCTCGAATCACTTGAGCCTGTTATCAATCAGCATCCCGAATACGAAAAGTATTCGCTCCTTGAGAGAATGGTTGAGCCTGAAAGACAGATTTCTTTCAGAGTTACCTGGGTTGACGATGCAGGCAAGGTTAACGTTAACAGAGGCTACAGAGTTCAGTTCAACGGCGCTATCGGTCCTTACAAGGGCGGTCTTCGTTTCCACCCATCAGTTTATTCTGGTATTATGAAGTTCCTTGCTTTTGAGCAGACTTTCAAAAACAGCTTAACAGGTCTTCCAATTGGTGGCGGTAAAGGTGGTTCTGACTTTGACCCACGTGGTAAGAGCGATATGGATATTCTCCGTTTCTGCCAGAGCTTTATGACAGAGCTTTACAGACACATTGGTCCTGACGTTGACGTTCCTGCTGGTGACATTGGCGTTGGTGCTCGTGAAATCGGTTACCTTTATGGTCAATACAGAAGAATCAAGGGTGCTTTCAAAAACGGTGTTCTTACAGGTAAAGGTCTTTCTTACGGTGGTTCTTTAGTTAGACCAGAAGCTACAGGCTTTGGTGCTACTTATTATGCAGTTGAAGTATTCAAACACTTCGGCGAAGATATTAAAGGTAAAACTTTCGCTCTTTCAGGCTTTGGTAACGTTGCTTGGGGTGCAGCAAAGAAAATTGCTGAACTCGGCGGTAAGGTTCTTACAATTTCTGGTCCTGACGGTTACGTTTATGACCCAGACGGTATTTCAACAGACGAAAAAATCGAGTATATGTTAGAAATGCGTGCATCAGGTCGTGACAAGGTTCAGGATTATGCAGATAAATTTGGTTGCCAGTTCTTCCCAGGTGAAAAACCATGGGGCGTTAAGGTTGACGTTGCAATGCCTTGCGCAACTCAGAACGAAATCAATATGGATGAAGCTAAGAAATTAGTTGCAAATGGCGTTCAATATTACATTGAAGTTGCTAATATGCCAACTACAAACGATGCTCTTGAATATCTCAAAGAAAATGTTAAGGTTGTTGCTCCATCAAAGGCTGTTAACGCTGGTGGTGTTGCAGTTTCTGCTCTCGAAATGGGTCAGAACTCAATGAGATATAACTGGACTGCTGAAGAAGTTGACGCAAGACTTCAACAGATTATGAAAGATATTCACGACCATTCTGCAGCTGCTGCTGAAAAATATGGCCTTGGCTATGACCTCGTTGCAGGTGCTAACATTGCAGGCTTTGTTAAGGTTGCAGATGCTATGATGGCACAAGGAATTATCTAATTCGGAATGCGTAATTCGTAATTCGGAATTTAGTGATTGAATAACAAAAAGATATGTTCTATCATTTAAAGTTTTTGTAAACTTAAAATGATAGAACTTTTTATTTTTATTCTGCATTTTGCACTTTATATTCTGCATTTTTTTGTTGCAAATGAGTGTATTAAATGTTAATATAAATGTAAATTGCAACAAAATTTATTGGAGTGAGTGTTATGAAAAAAGCAAGCTTACCACTTTCAAAAAACTTTAAGGTTGGCGAAATTGATAAAAGAATTTACGGTTCATTTATCGAGCATTTAGGCAGAGCGGTTTATGGTGGTATTTATGAGCCAGGTCACAAAACTTCTGACGAAGACGGCTTCAGAAAAGACGTTATTGACTCTGTAAGAAAGTTAAATGTGCCAATAGTTCGTTACCCTGGCGGTAACTTCGTTTCAGGCTATAACTGGGAAGATGGCGTTGGTCCAAAGGAAGAAAGACCACAGCGCTTAGAACTCGCCTGGGGTGTTACAGAAACTAATGAATTCGGCACTAATGAATTTTTAAAATGGTGCAAAAAGGCTAATACAGAATGTATGATGGCTGTTAACTTAGGTACTCGCGGAATTGAGGCGGCAAGAGATTTAGTTGAATATTGCAATCATAAAAGTGGCTCATATTACAGCGACTTGAGAATTAAACACGGTGTAAAAGACCCGCATAACATTAAGGTGTGGTGTCTTGGTAACGAGATGGATGGTAGCTGGCAAATAGGTCATAAAAATGCTTATGAATACGGCAGAGCTGCAAACGAAGCTGCAAAGGTTATGAAAATGGTTGACCCATCTATTGAAACAGTTCTCTGTGGTAGCTCAAACAGAACTATGGATACTTTCGGTCATTGGGAAGCAGAAACCTTACAGGAAGCTTTCTGGAATGTTGACTACGTTTCACTCCACCAATATTTTGACAATAAGTTAGACGATACCCCAAGCTTCCTTGCAAAAAATATGGTTATGGATGATTTTATTAATACAGTAATTTCAATTTGTGACTATGTAAAAGGCTTAAAAAGAGCAAAAAAACAAATTAATCTTTCATTTGATGAATGGAATGTTTGGTATCATTCAAACGGAACGCCTGTTGAAAGATGGTCAAAAGCACCTTGTCAGTTAGAAGATATTTATAATTTTGAAGATGCTTTATTAGTTGGTTTAATGCTCATTTCTCTCGTTCGCAGAGCAGACAGAGTGAAAATTGGTTGCCTTGCTCAATTAGTTAACGTTATTGCTCCTATCATGACAGAAACTGGTGGTGGAATTTTCGAACAGACAATTTTTTACCCATTTATGCATTTTTCAAATTACGGTAGGGGTACAACGCTTCTTTCAAAAATTTCTTGCGATAAGCACGACACTAAGGAATTTACAGATGTTCCTGATTTGGATGGTATTGCAGTTCTTTCAGACGAAGAGGATGCTTTAACAATTTTTGTGGTAAACAGAAGCTTCACTGAGGATTATGAGCTTTCTGTTGATATGCTCGATTTTGGTGGATTTAAACCTGTTGAACATATTGAAATGGCAGGCTTCGGCTTGAAAGAGACAAATTCAATCGTTTCTGCACCAGTTAAACCAAGTAACGCTTCTTTACCTGAAATTGATGGCAGAAATGCAAAAATACATATAAAACCACTTTCTTGGAATGTAGTAAGATTTAAAAAAGCAGACTGATTTGTAGGATTCATTACTTAATAAAACAAATAAATATTATAAATAGTAATTTATTTGTGAATATTTATTCGTTTATAGCCTTGTTTCGACACGGAATATTCGCTTGTTTTACACTTTTGTAGAAATTTGAACCGATTTTGTCGAAAACATTGACTTGTGCTTATTTGGTTGTATAATTATATGGTGTTAAAAATTGATGGTTGGGGGCTTACAAATGAGTGAATTATCTGTATTGTTTGCAGATGATTATGAGAGTGTTGAAAAAAGTCTTTCAGGTTTTTCAAAGCTAGGCTTTACTTACAAGGTGTGCGA
This sequence comes from uncultured Clostridia bacterium, assembly GCA_937916395.1. Lineage (GTDB taxonomy): Bacteria > Bacillota > Clostridia > Oscillospirales > Acutalibacteraceae > DTU089. The sequence goes on from CALFTN010000016.1 coordinate 5,935, forward strand.
AAAAGATGGCAATGTTTTATTAGATGAGTTAAAGAAAAATCCAGTTGATGTTGTCGTGATTGACTTTTTTATGAAAAGCTTAGATGCTTTTGGTGTATTGGAAAGATTAAATAATCTTAATCCACTTATAACTCCAGCGGTAATTGTTGTTTCTGGTATAGATAATTCTACAATTAAAAACGAAGTAATAAAAAAAGGTGCGATGTTTTACCTTAATAAACCGGTTAAACCATCTGTAATAGTTTCTAAGATTATGGAAATAAAGAAAACACGTGAAGTAAATCATCTTCCATCAAACTCTTTGGCTTACTGCATTGATAGCGAAGCAATAATTACTAAAATTATTCAGGAGCTTTGTATTCCAGCACACCTTAAGGGTTATAAATATTTAAGATTGGCAATCAAATATAGTGTTGAAGATGTCAGACTTGTAAACTCAATAACTACATTGCTTTACCCTATGATAGCAAGGGATTACGAGGTTTCAAGTGAAAGTGTTGAAAGGTCCATTCGAACTGCCATACAACTTGCGTGGGACAGGGGAAATCCAGAGGCTTTTTCTAAATATTTCGGCTATAATTCACAAGTTCGCAAGAAAAAACCAACTAATGCAGAGTTTATAGCAAGAATAGCTGATGAAATAAGAATTAAATATAATGTTTCTTGATATATGTGCACAACAAACAGTATTGAAAATTGTTTGTTGTGCACTATGTTTTTTATAATTCTTATTTTACATTGAAAAGTTTAAAAAATTGTGATACTATCAAATTGATAGTGTAATTCATCTGAATGGAGCTGATTTTAATGTTATCGAGATTAGATATTTCAGCATACAAAAGAATATATGATAAAAATCCTATGGCGGTTGCGGTAGTTACATTGCTTAAAAATAAGCAGGGAGAGGTTGTTGATTTTGAATACAACTACACCAATCAGGCTATGGCAGATATTGATGGGATTGAAGCATCCGATATTATCGGTAAGAAGTATTCAGTGCTTTATAAAAAATATCCGTCTAAAACAACTCTCAGAAATCTTGCAGAAGTAGGCTTTAATGGTGGCGTGGGGACTTCTCAGGAGTATTGGAATGAAGTGAGTATTAGTGTATCTATGCACTATTCTCAGGTGAGCAAGGGCGTAGTTTTAATAAATTTGGTTAGTATTTCAAATATTGACCAGCTTCGTTCTCATAATGAGCAGTTAGTTAATAAAATTCCTGGTGGTGTTGTAATTATTGAGGTTACAGACACTATCCATTTCTTCCATTGTAATGACTGGTATTACAACAATTTAGGCTACACAAAAGAAGAATTTGAAGAAATTAATAAAAATGATGAAAATTCAGGTGTTCACCCAGAAGATGTAAACATTTTAAAAGATAGTGTAGAAGAATGTTTGCTTGGGAAAAATGGCGATACATTAACCTTCAGAGTTAAAGCGAAGAATGGTAATTATAAATATGTGAATCTGACTACTACAGTAATGGGTAGAAATGATAATAAGCTCACCCTTTATGGTCTTTATAGTGATGTTGATAAACACATAAGACTTTCAAATAAGCTTGCCTATGTAAATGCCGAAATGGATAATATGATTGCATCTATTCCTGGTGGTATTTCAAAATATGTTTTAACAGAGAAAGGTACGTTAAAACGTCTTTATAGCTCGCCAGGCATGGCGGAGCTTGTTGGTAAAACTCAGGAAGAATACGAAAGAGATTTCGACAAGGATTGGAAAGAAAATATTTATTATGCCGATTTTCCTATTGTTCAGAAGAATATAGTAGAGTGTATTAAAACATTAAAATCAACTGAGTTTACATACAGACTTATTCATAGAGATGGTAGCTTAGTATGGGTTACATGCCTTGTTCGTGTTATAGGTGAAAAAGATGGCAGACCTTTGGCTCACGCGGTTTTCCATGCAATGGCAAAAAGTGAAATTCTTTATCAGATACTTCTTGATAATATTGATACAGTAACTCTTGTCAGAGACATTACTAGTAACGAAATTCTTTATGCAAACAAGGCAGCAGGATTATTCTTGGGTGTAAATGAAAAACAGTTAATAGGTAAAAATTGCCATGAAGCAATGAAAGAAAAGCTTGTTAATTGTGAGGAAATAGAAAAAGAATTGAGCGAGGGAAAGGTAGAAGAAATTGTTATTGGCGACAGGTGCTATAACATAACTGCCGAAAAACTCGTGTGGAATGACAGAGACTCAGTTGCGTGTTTCTTTACTGATATTACAGACTCGTGGAAAGCAAGAGAAAAGCTTCAGGACGATAAAGACAAGCTTGACGAAATTGTTAACAATATCCCTTTGGGTATAGTTGTGTTCAGATTAACAGCAGATGATGAGATTATAGTTGAGCATTGCAACGATAGTATTTGTGATATTATAAAGATTGAAAAAGAAAAGGTAACGTATGGTGCGTTCAGCGATTTGCGTTTGCCATTCGATTTCACCCAAGAAGATTTAATCAGAATATTCAATACTTTTGAAAAATCAAAGGAAGAAAATCAAGAGGTTTCTCTTGATTTCAGAATAGTTGATAAAAATGACGGTAAGAAAACGTGGGTTACAGTTAATTTCAAGAGTATTAAGCAAGATGACGGCAGTATTCTTATGTATGCAGGTTTTGTTGATATTACAAAACAGAAGGAAATGGAAGAAAAACTGGTGCTTAATGCTAAGGAATTAAAAGAATCAGTTGTAAAGCTTCAGGAAAATCAGGACAGACTTAATGCGGTTTCGCGTCGTGCTGATCTTTTCTATTGGGAAATTGAATTAGAGACAGGTGAAGTAACAGCTTCGTTTGCAAACGGAAATTCACCGAGTCTTAATTTAAAGAACGAAGGCTTTGCGACAGACTTTATTATTCCTTATGACCTTGAATATTTTAAGGTTATGACAAGTATTGCAGCGTCAGGAAAAGAGTCTCACGTTACCTTTGATGTTCGCGTAGGCGAAAATGAGGAAAAGAGTGAATGGTATAGAATCACTTATGATATTATTCGTGATGATGAAAATAATCCGGTAAGCCTTTTAGGTCTTGCTCAGAATATAAATGAAATTAAATCTGAGCAAAGACGACTTGATGAAGAGATTGAAAATATCGAAACAGCAACACAAAGGCAGGATGTTCTTTCAACAATGCGAATTAATCTTAGTGATGACTGTGTTGAAAGTTATAGCAGTAAGCCAGAAACCAAGCTTCCTGTCAAGGCTGGCGATAAATATTCTGATGCACTCTCAATGATAGCAGAGCATGCTGTTTCAAGAACACAAAAAAATGAAATAATGAAACAGCAAAGCGTTGAAAAGCTTCTTCTGAGCTTTGAAAATGGTGAAAAATCACTTTCTTTTGATTATCAGATTGAAACATTTGATAATGCTAACTGTTGGATTAATAGCTCAATTCGTCTTTATAGGCATCCTACAACACGAAAAGTAATGTGCTTTATGTATTGCTATGATATTAATGATATTCACATTACAAGAGATATTATAGATAAGGTTATAGATGATGGCTATGAGCACATCAGTGTTATAAATGTTAAGAGCAGGAAGGTTGAACTCGCTTTAGGTGACAGCAAGGAAAACTATTATTTCAAAACAGGCGAGGTTTTCGATCGTTCTTTAATGGAAAGCTTTGCTCGTTTAACTTCTCTTCAGGATGCGGAAATCAATTTTGATAACTGCTGTCTTTCAAATGTGTTGTTTGAGCTGTCAGAAAGAGATGAATTTGCATATCCGTTTAATGTTAACGAGACAACAAGAAAAGAACGCAAGCTTTTTACATATCTTTGGTTTGATGAAGCAAAAACAAAAATACTTTTGCTTGTAACAGATATTACGGATATTTATCAGCAAGAAATAAAACGTTCAGAAGAGCTTGCCAAAGCACTTGATGCAGCGGTTCTTGCAAATAAATCAAAAACAGATTTTCTTTCAAGAATGAGTCATGAAATTCGTACTCCTATGAATGCCATTTTGGGTATGTCACGACTTGGGGAAGAAGCAACACAGGACGATTCAGTTGTTGCATACTTCAAAGATATTAATGCTTCTGGTAACTATCTTTTAGGTCTTATTAACGATATCCTTGATATGAGTCGTATTGAACAGGGCAAAATGGATATTATCAATAAGTATGAAGAAGCGGATGAGATGATTCGTTCAGTAGAGGTTGTTATAAGACCTTTGGCAGAAGCTAAAAATATTGATTTTAAAATTAATACATCTGGTGAGATACCACAGTGGGTTCATCTTGATAAGCTTCGTGCACAACAGGTTTATATCAATATTCTTAATAATGCTGTAAAATTCACAGAGCCTGGTGGTAAAATAGACTGGGATATAAATAGCGAAATGATAGCTGAAAACAAGGTAAAATTTGTTATTAATATCAGCGATACGGGTTGTGGTATGAGCGAGAGCTTTTTAGAGCACATATTTGAGCCTTTTGCACAAGAACAGAACAGTCTTGTTAATGCACGTCAGGGAACAGGCTTAGGCCTTGCAATTGCAAAAAGTATAGTCGAAAAAATGGGTGGAACCATTTCAGTTGCTAGTAAGATTGGTATAGGAACAACATTTACTATTGAGCTTACGAGAGATTGTAAGCAAGTTAATACTGCGGCTAATTCCTCTCAGGAAACAGAAGATTTGAAAACCATTCTTGATGGTAAAAAAGTGTTGCTTTGTGAAGATCATCCACTCAATACTCTTGTTGCAACAAAGCTTCTTGAAAAGGTTGGTATTACAGTTGTTACTGCTGAAAATGGTCTTATTGGTGTAAATAAATTTGCAGATTCTGAGGAGAATGAGTTCAATGCCGTGCTGATGGATATAAGAATGCCAATAATGGATGGCTTGGAAGCTACAACGAAAATCAGAGCATTAAACAGACAGGATGCAAAATCTGTTCCGATTATTGCAATGACTGCAAATGCTTTTGCTGAGGATAGAAGTCTTTCTAAATCGGCAGGTATGAATGAGCACCTTTCAAAGCCTATTGAACCACAGTTGCTTTATAAAACTTTATCAGACTATATTAAATAAAAGAGAGATGGTTTTGTTTGAAAACAAAACCATCTTTTTTCTTATTTAAAATTATTCAAAAGAAAAATAATTACTAACAAAAGGGAGAAAAGTGCTTATTTTTTGTTAATTTGTACTATTTTTATTTACAATGGCATTTTTTTTTGTGATTTCCTTGCAATTTTCTTTTAAAGTGTTATAATGGTAGTTATAGAAGAATGTGTTATTGTAATGTAATGCAACTTCAAAAATAATAGGGGGCTTTTTTGTGTCTAATAAAGATGTTGTTCTTGTAATTGATGACGATAGAGTAGACAGAGAAATATTAAAGAATATTCTATTAAAGGATTTCTATGTTGTTGATTATCAAGATGCGCAAGAAGGTTTTGATTTTCTCGCAAGGCATGAGCAGGATGTCAAGTGTGTGGTTGTTGATGTCTATATGCCTGGTATGGATGGTTATGCATTCTTAAAAAAGGTTAACGAAAGTGGTCTTAAAATACCAGTTATTATTACTACAAGTGATTCTGGTGACGATACTCAGGTTAGAGTTTTAGCAGATGGCGCGTGGGATTTCATTTCTAAACCATATAATGCTGAAATTGTGAAGTTAAGAGTGCAGAATGCTATTATGCGCACCGAATTCTTTGCATTTAAAAAATTAAAATACATAGCTGAGTATGATGTTCTTACAGGTATTTTCAATAAAGATAAATTCTTAAAGAAAACAAGAATTATGCTTGATAATAATCCTGATAAGAAATTTGCATTTATTAGGTTTGATATTGACCGTTTCCAATTAGTTAACTCTTTCTATGGTTCAAACGAAGGCGACAGACTTATAAAATATCTTGCAATTGGACTTGAGAATTTAGCTAATCAGCGTCAAAACCTTACTTATGGTAGAATTGAAGCTGAAGTTTTTGCTCTTTGTGGAGAATATGAAACAGAAGAAGAAGTTTATAAGCTTATAGAAGACCATATTGAGATTATCAAAAGCTACAACAGAAATTTTGATATTGTACCTAATTTTGGTGTGTACTTCCTTGACGACTTAACTCTTTCCCCTGGGGTTATGTTAGACAGAGCAACACTTGCCGCAAAAGAATGTAAGGGCAATTATATTGATACTATTGGTGTGTTTAAGCCTGAAATGAGTATTAGGCTTGAAAAAGAACAAGAAATTGTCAACGAAATGGTACAAGCTTTGCAGGATGAACAATTTATTGTTTATCTTCAACCTAAATATTCACTTGAAACGAATGCGCCAGCAGGTGCTGAAGCACTCGTAAGATGGATGCACCCTGTAAAGGGCATGGTTTCACCAGGTCTTTTTATTCCTGTGTTTGAGAAAAATGGTTTTATTGAAAGACTTGACCATTATGTATGGGAAGTTATTTGTAAGTATTTAAGAAAATGGCTCGATGAAGGAATAAAGCCACACCCTATTTCTGTAAATATATCTCGTGTTGATTTATATAACCCACAAATTGTTGAGTTTATTATAGGACTTGTGGATAAATATAACATTCCTCATGAATTGTTTCAGCTTGAGCTTACAGAAACCGCTTATATGGATAATCCACATATTATGAAGCAGGTTGTTTCAGAACTCAAGGATAATGGATTTACTGTTATGATGGATGACTTTGGAAGCGGTTATTCATCACTCAGTATTCTTAAAGAAATTGAAGTTGATGTTCTTAAAATTGATATGCGTTTCTTTGATAGTAGTGATGGTAACGATGGTAGAAGTGAAAATATCATTGCTTCTGTCGTGCGTATGGCTAAGTGGCTTGGTATGCCCGCTGTTGCAGAAGGTGTTGAAAAAGCAGAACAGGTTAACTTCCTTGGTAGTGTAGGTTGTGAATATGTTCAGGGCTTCTATTTTGCAAGACCTATGCCTATTGATGAATACGAAAAGCTTGTCAAAGAGAATAAAGAAAAGACTGTTTCTAAAAATGTAGATTTAACAGGTGCTCTTACAATGGATAAATTGTGGTCATCTGCTCCTGAAATGGAGATTCTTTTCTCAAATTCTGCTCAGCCAAGTGCAATTTGTGAGTTTGACGGAACTAAGTTTTCATATTTAAGAACCAATAATGCATATAAAGATTTATTTGGTGCAGATGGTGTTTCAGAAGGTAACCCAATGGATTACATCTTCTATGAATATAAAAATGATGTTCTTGAATCATTCAGTAATGCGATAAAAAATGATGAAATTACTGAGTGTCAATATAAACGTCGTGTTCAACAGGGTAACGCTCTTTGGGTTTCAATGAAGCTTCAGTATATTGGTAAAGTTGGTGAAGAAAAATCTATTTTCGTTGCTAATCTTACTGATATTACAGTTCAAAAAGAAGTGGAAACAGAGCTTAAAAAGCTTAAGAAGGTTATGAATATCAGTAATAAGAATAAACCAAAAAAGCTTCTTGTTGTTGATGACTCAGAGCTCAGTAGTAGAATTATTAAAGATATTTTTGATACTAGCTATGAGGTTATGCTTGCAAAGAATGGTTTAGAGGGTCTTAACCTTTTAAGAGAGTTTAAAAATGAAGTTGCGGTTGTTTTGCTTGATATGGTTATGCCGGTTATGGATGGTAGAGAATTCTTAACACATAAGAATTCAGATGAAGAAACCGTAGATATTCCTGTAATTGTTATTTCAAGTGAAAATGATGAGGGGCTTCAGGTTGATATGCTTCAAATGGGCGTTAACGACTATATTACAAAACCATTCGTTGCTGAAGTTATTGCTCGTCGTGTTAAAAATGTTATTGATTATAACGAGCGTTTCAGAAAAATGGTTAAAGAATATCAGAATATGTCAAAAGATTAAATTTACTTGAGTAATAAGAGGGAAAAGAGAAGCGAATATGGATAGAGAAATTTTAGAGTCAGTGGGCATTGACTATGGCGAAGCAATTGAGCGCTTTTCGGGTTCGGTTGATTTGTTTGAGAGCTTTCTGAAAGAACTTACAACAGTAAATGTTCTTGCAGCTTTGCAGAAGTCATTGACAGAAGGTGATGTTATAAACGCTTTCAGAGTAGCCCACACTTTAAAGGGCAATTTTGGTAATTTAAGCATTAAACCGCTTTATGAAACAGTGACTCCGCTTGTAGAGGAATTGAGAAAAGAAAATATAGTAGAAGCACAAAAGCTTTATATTCAACTCGAAAAAGAATACGGAGTAATTACTGAAGGAATTAAAAAAGCAATATAAAAATAAATGCAACAAAAAAGGTGGTAGAAAAAACTACCACCTTTTTTGTTGCAAAATTTAAAAGGCACACCGAAAACGGGCGTGCCTTTTACCATTGTTATCTTAAAATAGAACCATAAATCATATCGAGGAGCATTTCGATATAAACCATAATATTATGAAGGAATTGATATTCTTCAAATTCTATATCATAATCAGCTGATCCATCGATATCTCTTGTTATTTCATAGCCACAAACTGTGCAGAAATTAGATTCTGTTTCATCTCTTGTGAAAGTAGCGTCATTGTTTGGAACCCATTTGTCATCATCAAAAGTATGCCCAGCCATTGAATCTTTAGGTACATCGCCGCAACCAAAGCATTTTGTACCATGCATTGTTTTACCAAGGCATGTATTAGGTTCGTATCTGTGACTAACCTTAACAGGAGTTTCACCTACGTATTGACCGTCAAGAGTAACGCCAACCATTTCATTTTCAACTCTGAGGTAAGCTGAAGCACTTGGTGAGAAAGTGAAACGATAAGATATATCATCTGAATAATAAACTGTTTCAACGGTTGAACCAGTTGTAGCATCAGTAATAGTTACAACAATACCGTTAGGGTCGAATTTTTCATAATCGTAATATTGTGTTTTAGTTGGACCTGATGTAAGTTTAAAGGTGTATTTAAGAGGTTTTTCTGTAGTTGTTTCATCAGCTGCAAAAGCTGCAACTGAGAAAACGGAGAAAAGCATTAAAACAGCCAAAAGACTTGCTAATATTTTTCTTGTTTTCATTTTGGTAACCTCCGCTAAATTAAAGCAAAGTAAATGCCTGAACAATTGAAGAAACAAGGCCAAGAATAGTTACAAGGATATCAACCTCAGCAAAAGCTGTAACATAAGTTGCAGTGCCTTCAATGTAACGAGAAACTCTTGTGCCACATTTAGAGCAATAGCCAGATTCTGTTTCGTTTATAAGAAGAGAAGCATCACCGTTTGGAACCCAGTAATCAACGTACTCTTCGTGAGATTCGTTTTTACAAGTAACGCCACAAACGTCACAAATTTGACCATGGTGGTGATTGTTTATGTAAATAATTTCACCAGATGCACTACCAAGGTGACTAACTTTAACGTCTTCAAGGAAACCGCAAGACTCACCTTTGTAGAAAACTTCAATTTCTGTGATATAAACAGTAAGTGGTTGGTTTTCAGCAACACTGAATGTAAAGAACTGAGAATCAGTATCATAATAAACAGTAGTTGAACCGTCACTTATTGAAAGACCAGCAGGATTGAAGCAATCAGCATCAGTATAAGTAAGGTTAGGTTTATTTTGAATTGTGTAAACAGAGGTTGGTCTCTCTGACTCCTCTGCAGATGCTACTACAGTCATAGAAAGAGCAAAAATTGCTATTGCCATAACGAGAGCAAGGATTTTACGGGTTTTCATAACAAATTCCTCCAAAATGTTATTTTTTTACTACTGCATTATAACACACTTTTTTCTAAATGTAAAGATACAAAATAAAGTATATTGCATTAATTTTTAACTAAATATGCTATTTTGAGTGAAAAAGTGCTGGTTTTAGTTGACTAAAGGGCTGAAACAATGATATAATCATTAAAAATTTAATAAAATTTCAACAAAAAGAGGCGAAAAATTTTGCTGATTAAAGGTTTTCAGAAGCTTACTCTTCTTGATTATCCGGGTAAAACTGCCTGCACAGTATTTACAGGTGGGTGTAATTATCGTTGTCCGTTTTGTCATAATGCAGGCTTGGTTACTAAAATGGATACAGAAATTATTCCTGAAAGTGAAGTTTTCAATCATTTAAAAAAACGTCAGGGTATATTGGATGGCGTTGCAATAAGTGGTGGCGAACCATTATTGCAGGGTGATATTGAAGAATTTCTGAAAAAAATCAAGGAGCTGGGTTATTCAATAAAGCTTGACACAAATGGTAGCTTTCCAGATAAATTGAAGAGCATTATAGATAATGGACTTTGTGATTATGTGGCGATGGATATAAAAAATTCGAAAGAACGCTACAACGAAACAGTTGGTATTGATAAATTTGATATATCTTTAATGGAGAAAAGTGTTGAGATTCTTATGAATTCTGATGTTCAATTTGAATTTCGTACCACAGTAACAAAAAATTTCCATACAGTAGAAGATATAGAAAAAATTGGCGAGTGGATAAGAGGCACAGAAAAGTATTATCTTCAGAATTTTGTTGATTCTGGTAATCTTATTGATTGTAACGTAGAAGGCGTTTCAAAAGAAGAAATGCAGTTGATGTTAGAAAAAATTAAAAAATATGTGCCAACAGCGGAAATCAGGGGATTGTAATTCGGAATTCGTAAGGCCTAATTCGGAATTGAAGGGTCTGCGACACTATTATATTATTATATAGTATAGAGGGGATATTGTGGAGAAGATTCAGGCGTTAAAGGAAGCAATAAGCACTGCGAACAAGATATGTGTGTTTACAGGCGCAGGGATCAGTTGCCCATCTGGTATACCTGATTTCAGAAGTGAAAATGGGTTATATAATGAAAAGGGTGATTATAAGTATTCTCCCGAAGAAATGATTTCGCATACCTTCTTTGTGAATAACACAAAATTATTTTATGATTTTTATAAATCAAAGATGATTTATGAAGATGCAAAACCTAATAAAGCACATATTTATTTTGCCGGTCTTGAAAAGCAATATAAAAGAGTAAGTATTGTTACACAAAATATAGATTCTTTGCATACAATGGCTGGTAGCACCAATGTTTTTGAAATACATGGTAGCGTTAAAAGGAATTATTGCATTTGTTGTAAAGAGTTTTACGATGAAAAATATATTTTGAATTCAGATGCTGTTCCTCGTTGTAAAAAATGTAATGGTATAATAAAGCCAGATGTTGTTCTTTATGAAGAAGGGCTTAATCAGGACATAGTGCGTGGAGCTATTGAAGCGATAAGCGAAGCGGAGCTTCTCATTATAATCGGAACGTCGCTTGCAGTTTATCCTGCGGCATCCTTTATTTCATATTTCAGAGGTGGAAAAATAGCACTTATCAATAAAAATAAAACGGATTTTGATAAAAAAGCCGATATTGTTATATATGATGATATTGTGAACGTAATAGAGAAATTAGAGGGTTGAACACAAGATGTTGTGTTCAACTTTTTCTTGTAAAAATACAATTTTGCAAAATTTGTCGTAAAATGACCAAAAGAAAATGGTGTAATATGTGCATATTGCATAGAAAAAACAATATCTTGTGATTTTGACCTAAAAAAAGTTGATTTTAACCACAATATCTTGTGATTTTTCTATTGACAATACGAGATATATCTGTTATTATCCTATATGCTAATGAAAACGAAAGAATAAATTAAGGAGAACGAAAATATGTATCAGGTTATCAAAAGAGATGGTAAGGTTTCTGGTTTTGATATAATCAAAATCGCAGATGCAATTAAAAAAGCATTTGAAGCATGTGAAAAACAATATAACGATAATATTATTGATTTTCTTGCTTTAAAAGTTACAGCAAACTTCGAACCAAAAATCAGCAACAATCTTGTTGCTGTTGAAGATGTTCAGGATAGTGTTGAATCAGTTCTTGTTCAGGCTGGATATGCAGATGTTGCAAAAGCATATATCCTTTACAGAAAACAACGTGAAAAAATCCGTAATATGAAATCAACAATTCTTGACTATAAGGATTTGGTTGACAGCTATGTTAAAGTTACAGACTGGCGTGTTAAAGAAAACTCAACAGTTACTTATTCTGTTGGTGGTCTCATTCTTTCAAACTCAGGTGCTATTACTGCTAACTACTGGCTTTCAGAAATTTATGATGAAGAAATTGCTAATGCTCACCGTTCAGGTGATGTTCATATTCATGACCTTTCAATGCTCACAGGTTACTGTGCAGGTTGGTCTTTAAAACAGCTTATTAAAGAAGGCTTAGGCGGTGTTCCTGGTAAAATTACATCAGCACCAGCAAGTCACCTTGCAACTCTCTGCAACCAGATGGTTAACTTCCTCGGTATTATGCAGAATGAATGGGCAGGTGCTCAGGCTTTCTCATCATTCGACACATATTTAGCTCCATTTGTAAGAGTAGACAACCTTGATTACAAGGCAGTTAAAAAATGTATCGAATCATTCATTTTCGGTGTGAATACACCATCTCGTTGGGGTACTCAAGCACCATTCTCAAACATCACTTTAGACTGGACAGTTCCTGCTGACCTTAAAGATATGCCTGCTATTGTAGGTGGTAAAGAAATGGACTTCACTTATGGTGATTGTAAAAAAGAAATGGATATGGTTAACAAAGCATTCATTGAAGTAATGATTGAAGGCGATGCACATGGTCGTGGCTTCCAGTATCCAATTCCAACATATTCAATTACAAGAGACTTTGACTGGTCAGAAACAGAGAACAACAAGCTTCTTTTTGAAATGACTGCAAAATATGGTACACCATACTTTTCAAACTATGTTAACTCAGATATGGAACCAAGCGATGTTCGTTCAATGTGCTGCAGACTTCGTTTAGACCTACGTGAACTCCGTAAAAAGAGTGGTGGCTTCTTTGGTAGTGGTGAAAGCACAGGTTCAATTGGTGTTGTTACAATTAACTTACCAAGAATTGCTTATCTTGCAGAAAATGTAGAAGATTTCTATAAGAGACTCGATAAGCTTATGGATATTTCTGCTCGTTCACTTAAGGTTAAGAGAGGCATTATCACAAAGCTTCTTGATGAAGGTCTTTACCCATATACAAAGCGTTACCTCGGAACATTTACAAACCACTTCTCAACTATTGGTCTTATTGGTATGAATGAAGTTGGTCTTAACGCAAAATGGCTCCGTAAGGATATGACCCATAAGGAAACACAGGATT
>CALFTN010000017.1 GCA_937916395.1 uncultured Clostridia bacterium
AATGAATTTAGTGTAAAATAAATGTGTATGAAATAAATAGTACAATTTATTATTCGGAGGATAACACTTATGGTAACAGCAGGCGATTTTAAAAACGGCGTAACATTCGAAATGGACGGCAAAGTTTATTCTATTATCGAATTCCAACACGTTAAACCTGGTAAAGGTGCGGCTTTCGTTCGTACAAAAATCAGAGACGTAATCAACGGTAGCGTTGTTGAAAAAACATTCAGCCCTACAGACAAATTCCCTACAGCTTTCATTGAAAGAAAAGAAATGGAATATTCTTATGAAGACGGCGGTCTTTACTACTTCATGGACCAGGAAACTTACGATATGGTTCCTGTTGACGCTTCAAATCTTGACGACAATTTCAAATTCGTTAAAGAAAATATGGTTTGTAAAATCCTTTCTTACAAAGGTAATGTTTTCGGTGTTGAACCACCAACATTCGTAACTCTTCAGGTTACACAGACAGACCCTGGCTTCAAAGGCGATACAGCTACTAACGCTACAAAACCAGCTACTCTTGAAACAGGCGCTGAAATTAAAGTTCCTCTCTTCATTGATGAAGGCGAAAGCATCAACATCGATACAAGAACAGGCGAATATCTCTCAAGAGCATAATTTTAATTTTTGTTTACAATAATATTTATTATAATATTGTATATTCAAGGAGGTTTTTACTATGACACTTACAGAAAAAGTTGCTTACCTTAAAGGTCTTGCAGAAGGCTTAAACCTTGATAAAGACGCTAAAGAAACAAAGCTTTTTGAAGCTATGTTTGACATTTTAGAAGAAATGGCTCTCACAGTTAACGAAATTGATGAAGACCTTGCTAATGTTGAGGAATACGTTGATTGCATCGATGAAGACCTCGACGAGCTTGAAGAATTCATCTATGAAGATGACGATTTCTGTGACTGCGGTTGCGATTGCTGTGACGATGATGACGAACTTTATGAAGTTGAATGTCCATCTTGTGGCGAAGCAATTTATCTTGACGAGAGTATGTTTGATGAAGAATATATCGAATGCCCAGAATGTGGCGAAAAATTAGAACTCGACATCGATTTTGAAGATTGTGATTGCGACTGCGATTGCTGTGACGATGACGAAGACTAATTAAGGTATTTCTTTGTCTTGTCATACCGGTGTATAACAAGACAAAAAACGGCTTAATGTGCCGAAAATTTTAAATTTGTTCTTTACAAATGAAAATATTTGTGATAGAATAACACAGTCCTTTTGACACGGTGCAGGGAGTAAACTCTTCTGAGTGCTTCACCTACCTTACACTGAGTCGATTGGTAAAATTAAAATGAGGTGAAAAACAATGACACAGGCAGAAAAACAAGCAATTATTAAAGAATATGCTACTCACGAAGGAGATACAGGTTCTCCAGAAGTACAAATCGCTGTTCTTACTAAAAGAATTAACGATTTAAACGAGCATCTTAAAGCTAACCACAAAGACCATCACTCACGTCGCGGTCTTCTTAAAATGGTAGGTCACAGAAGAAACCTTCTTGCTTACCTTCAGAAGAATGACATTGAACGTTACCGTTCAATCGTTGCACGTCTTGGTCTTCGTAAATAATTGCACTATTCGGGGCAAACGGTTTTCCGTTTGTCCCGTTCGTAGTTTATTAAACCTACTGTTTTGGGTATTAGCGATAAAGAAAAGTTTAAATATTTTTACTTTTATTTGAATTTTTCTTTGTTGCTAAACCTCAAAAAACATGTAGGAAAAGATAGAAAAAAGAAAGAGGTAAAATTATGTTTAATGAATTTAAAACATTCGAAACAGAAGTTGCTGGCAGAAAATTAGTAATTGAAACTGGCAAAATGGCTGGTCTTGCAAATGGCGCTTGTCTTGTTCGTTACGGCGAAACAGAAGTGCTTTGTACAGCAACAATGGCTCCAAAGCCAAGAGAAGGCGTTGACTTCTTCCCACTCTCAGTTGATTTTGAAGAAAAACTTTACTCAGTAGGTAGAATACCTGGTTCTTTCGGCAGACGTGAAGGTAAAGCATCTGACAAAGCTGTTCTTACTTCTCGTGTTATTGACAGACCAATTCGTCCACTTTTCCCTAAGGATATGAGAAATGACGTTTCTGTTGTTGCAACAGTTATGTCTGTTGACCCTGACTGCTCACCTGAAATTGCAGCTCTCTGGGGTGTTTCTACTGCTATTGCTATTTCAGATATTCCTTGGGACGGTCCTGTTTCAAGCGTTTCTCTTGGTCTTGTTGACGGCAAATACGTTATCAACCCAAATCTTGAAGAAAGAGCAAAAACAGAAATGACTGTTACAGTTGCTTCTACTGACTCTCTCGTTGCTATGATTGAAGCTGGTGCAAACGAAATTTCAAACGAGGTTATGTTTGATGGTATTATGTTTGCTCATGAAGAAAACAAAAAAGTAGTTGAATTTATTAAGGGTATCGTTAAAGAAATCGGTAAAGAAAAAATCGCTTTCGAATCAAACGACCCATCTGAAGAGCTTTACGAAGCAATCAAAGCATTCGCTATTGACGATGTTAAGGTTGCTCTTGATACAGATGATAAAAGAATCCGTGACGAAAGACTTCAACCAATTTATGACAGAGTTCACGCTGAATTTGACGAAAAATTCCCTGAAGAAGCTGCTAAAATTGACGATTGTCTTTACAAACTCCAGAAATTCATTGTTCGTCGTTGGCTTCTTGATGAAGGCAAACGTGTTGACGGCAGAGGTATTGACGAAATTCGTCCTCTCAATGCTCAGATTGACCTTTTAAGCCGTGTTCATGGTTCAGGTATGTTCACACGTGGTCAGACTCAGGTTCTTTCTATTGCTACTCTTGGTACTGCTCGTGATGCACAAATCCTTGACGGTATTGATGAAGAAGTTGAAAAGAGATACATTCACCACTACAACTTCCCATCATACTCAGTTGGTGAAACAAAGCCATCTCGTGGTCCTGGCAGACGTGAAATCGGTCACGGTGCATTAGCTGAACGTTCTCTTGTTCCAGTTATTCCATCAATAGAAGAATTCCCATACACAATCCGTGTTGTTTCAGAGGTTCTATCTTCAAATGGTTCAACTTCCCAAGGTTCTGTTTGTGGTTCTACACTCGCACTTATGGCTGCTGGTGTTCCAATTAAAGCACCTGTTGCTGGTATTTCTTGTGGTCTTGTTTCTGAAGGTGACCGCTTTATGACAATGGTTGACATTCAGGGTCTTGAAGACTTCTTCGGCGATATGGACTTCAAAGTTGCTGGTACTAAAAAAGGTATTACAGCAATCCAGATGGACCTCAAGGTTCACGGTCTTACACCAGAAATCATTAAAGAAGCATTCGAAAAAACATATAAAGCTCGTTGCTATATTCTTGATGAAATTATGCTTCCTTGCATTGCTGAACCAAGAAAAGAGCTTTCTAAATATGCACCTAAGCTTCTTTCAACAAAAATTGATGTTGAAAAGATTGGTGACGTTATCGGTAAACAAGGTAAAGTTATTCAGAAGATTTGTGCTGAATGTAACTGTAAGGTTGATGTTGAAGAAGACGGTACAGTTTATGTTACAGCTATTGATATCGACGACGCAAATCGCGCACTCGACATTATTAACACAATCGCAAATGACCCAGAGGTTGGTGCAATTTACAAAGGTGTTGTTACTCGTCTTATGGCATTCGGTGCATTCGTTGAAATAGCTCCTGGTAAAGAAGGCCTTGTTCACATTTCAAAGCTCGACGTTAAGAGAGTTGAAAAGGTTGAAGATTGCGTAAACGTTGGCGATGAAGTTATTGTTAAGGTTTCTGAAATTGACGACCAAGGCAGAATTAACCTTTCTCGCCGTGACGCTCTTATTGAAGTTGAAGGTCTTGTTCCAGAAAATGATGTTGAAGAAGACAGACCAAGAAGAAACTTTAACAGAGACAGAAGACCAAGAAGAGACTAATTTTTCGCTTCGCTCAAGTGAAGAGTGAATAGTGAATAATGAATAGTTTCGGGTCTGCGACGCTATTATAAAAACACAAAACAGGTGCCGTAACATTAGTTACTGGCACCTTGTATTTATTGGTAGGTTGGATTAATGCAAAACAATTCACAAATCAAAGATTTTACCAAAGGTAGCATAACAAAAAACTTAATAATATTTGCACTTCCTTTATTCTTTGCAAACCTCTTGCAGGTTGTTTATAACATGGCAGATATGGCAGTTGTTGGTCATGTTTTAGGCAAAACCGGTATTTCTGCTGTTTCTGTTGGTGGTGACGTCACTCACCTTTTAACCTTTATTGCAATGGGGCTTTCTAATGCCGGGCAAGTTTTAATTGCTCGTTACATAGGTGCTAAGGAAAGAGAAAAAATAGGCAAATTTGTCGGCACAATGAGCGGCTTTTTGGTTCTGAGTGCTATTGTTTTAACGATTTTGGGACTTGTTTTCCAAACAGAGCTATTGACACTTATGAATACACCAAAAGAAGCATTTCAAGGTGCGATAAGCTACTCTACTGTCAGTATGACTGGTCTTATTTTTATTTACGGCTACAACACAGTCAGTGCCATTCTTCGTGGTATGGGTGACTCAAAGCATCCGTTTATTTTTATTGCTATTGCTGCTATTCTTAATGTTTTTTTAGACATTATATTTGTCATTAAGCTTAATATGGGTGAAATGGGCGCAGCACTTGCTACTATAAGCAGTCAGGCAGTTAGCTTCATTTCGTGTGTAGCCTTTCTTGTTAAACGAAGAAAAGAATTTGAGCTCACAATGAAGCTCAGAGATTTTATTGTGTGGGATAAAGAGATGCTTTCTGCACTTCTGAAACTGGGTATTCCTATGGCAATAAAAACTGCTTCAATTCAGGTTTCAAAGCTCTTTGTTAATTCTTACATAAACTCTTATGGTGTTGCTGTTTCTGCATTCTCAGGAATTGCAAATAAGGTTGCAAGTGTCGCAAACTTAATTTCAATGGCTATGAATACTGCTGGTAGTACTGTTGTTGGTCAGAACCTTGCGGCAGGTGAATTTAGCAGAGTTAAAAAGGTTTTAAAGAGCCTTGCAGAAATCACAATTACTGTTTCTACATTCTTCTCTGTTTTAATTGTTCTCTTTCCTGAAGAAATCTTTTCGCTATTTATAAAAACAACTGAAACGGATGTTTTAAGTATTGCAAAAAATTATATTCCAATTGCAATTTTACTCTTTTACGGTGCAGCAGCAAGAGCTATTATGAACGCTCTTCTTAACGGCAGTGGAAATTATAAAATCAATTTTGCAACCGCAATTTTTGATGGTATTATAATGAGAATTGGACTCGCTCTTCTCTTTGGGCTTGTATTTAATATGCAATACTACGGTTTCTGGCTCGGCGATGCTTTAGCCGGCTTTACGCCATTCTTTATTGGCTTAGTCTTTTATTTAAATGGAAGCTGGAAAAAAAGTGCTATTAAAAAATAGAATAAAAAGCCCACATTCCTTTATAAACTTGTCTTTTTGTATATTTAGTTAAACTTTT
Source organism: uncultured Clostridia bacterium (assembly GCA_937916395.1). Lineage (GTDB taxonomy): Bacteria > Bacillota > Clostridia > Oscillospirales > Acutalibacteraceae > DTU089. The sequence continues at coordinate 5,520 of CALFTN010000017.1, forward strand.
GACAATACTTTTTTGTAACTACTTTGTATTGAAAATTGGTATAAAATGTAATATAATGTAAAATGCGATGATTTGGGGTTCTCAAATCGAAAAAATATCAGAAAAGGAAAGATATTATGGAAATTCTTCTTGAAATCTGGTCAAAAATCCTTGCGCTTTTTGACGGTACAACATCGATGGATTTTACTTCTGAAGTAATTCCAATGGTTATTATGTGGGCATTTGGCGGTCTTCTTATTTACCTTGCAATTGCAAAGGATATGGAGCCAACACTTCTTTTACCAATGGGATTTGGTACAATTCTCGTAAACTTACCTCTTGCTGAATTAGTCGGCGTTATAAGTGAGGAAGGTGCAATCAGAATCCTTTATGATGCTGGTATTGCAAACGAACTCTTCCCGTTACTTCTCTTTATTGGTATCGGTGCTATGATTGACTTTGGTCCGCTTCTTTCTAATCCGAAGCTTATGATTTTTGGTGCGGCTGCTCAGTTTGGTATTTTCTTTACACTTGCAATGGCAACTCTCTTTGGTTTCCCTATAAAAGAAGCTGCTTCTATTGCGGTTATTGGTGCAGCAGATGGTCCAACATCTATTTATGTAGCAAATGTGCTTAAATCAGAAAACATTGGTGCTATTATTGTTGCGGCTTATTCTTATATGGCTCTCGTTCCAATGGTTCAGCCACCAGTTATTAAGGCACTCACAACTAAAAAAGAGCGTAAAATCAGAATGAAATATGAGGGAAAAGCTGTTTCAAAAAGAACAAAAATCCTTTTCCCTATATTCGTAACAATTATTGTCGGACTTGTTTCACAACAATCAGTTGCTCTTGTTGGTTTCCTTATGTTTGGTAACCTTATAAGAGAATGTGGCGTTCTTGATTCACTTTCAGAAACAGCTCAAAAGGTTCTTGCAAACCTTGTTACAATTCTTTTAGGTATTACAGTTGCAACAAATATGAATGCAGAAAAATTCTTGAAAGAAGAAACATTCATTATTCTTGGTCTTGGTCTTGTGGCTTTCGTTTTCGATACAGCCGGCGGTGTGCTCTTTGCAAAGTTCTTAAACATTTTTTTACCAAAAGACAAAAAAATCAACCCAATGATTGGTGCTGCAGGTATTTCTGCATTCCCAATGTCATCTCGTGTTGTTCATAAAATGGGCCTTGAAGAAGATAACCAGAACTTCCTTCTCATGCACGCAACAGGCGTTAACGTTTCGGGTCAAATTGCATCAGTTATTGCTGGTGGTATGATTCTTAATTTCTTTGGTTAATAGGAGGTTGTAAACTATGTTAGATAAAATTATTGAACGTTTTACTGCTCCTGAATTCATTGAATCTTTACTCTGTTCAGTAGCAGGTATGGCAGGTATTTTCATCGTTGTTGGCGTTATTATTTTAAGCATTGTTCTTCTTAACAAATTCAGTGGTAAGAAAGAGAAATAAGTTGGCTAGTTATTAGGAAATAGGAATTAGGAACTAGGAACTAGAATTATAAAAATAAATTCATCCTATCATTTTTAGTTGATATCAAGACCAACTGAAAATGATAGGATGATTTTTATTCTTATAACACTAGCCACACTAGCAACTAGCCATACTATCCAACTAAATCACAAATAATTTTTAACTTCGCTGCGGAGCTTTTCTTCTAACTTGATAAGTCGCTTACAAATATCTTTTGCAAATTCTTCTGCAGCCTTATATTCATTAAGATACTTGTTGAGTGATTTAATACCCATATCGCAACCATCAGTCATTAAATCAGCAATAGTATTATCAGATTCGTTTACCATTAATTTCATATTTGTTTTCATCCAAGACATACCCTTTGCCATTGGATTAGGATTTTTACCATCATCGTGGAATTTGTTAAGCTCTTCACCAATTTCTCTGTCCAAAGTTACGTGCTCGTTTTTGCAGTCAATTAAAAAATCTTTGAGCTTCTGGCTTTTTACGTAATCTAAAACATCATCAATTGAAGCAATTCCCATTTTAACCCCTGCATCACATTCACGAAGTAATTTTATTGTATCTTGTTCAATCATTTTAAAAACTCCTTTACTTTTTTAGTAGTATTGGAGTTTTTTGGGTTTTTATGCAGAAACGCTTTTATTATTCTTTTTTCTTTTAATAATTGCCAATGCTATTTCTGTTATAAGCGAACCTATAAAGACCATTAAAACATCCATTGACCAAAACGCAAATGATTCTCGAAAAGTGATACCAAAAACAGTGGCAGCCGAATCTGTATAAACCATAAAAAGCATTATTGCAGAAATTACTCCAAGAACAATTGTTACAATAAAGCTCTTTTCTTTCTTTCTGAAAACTGTTCTTAAAAAAGCACCGATACAAAACGGTAATATAAACAATACTAAATAGTTTTCAGCAATTTGCAAATATGATTCAAAAACTTCACTCATAATAATTCCCCTTTCTGTTTTGAGAAAATTTTTTATTCTCTGAGTTCATTATATAATCCCCCAAAAAAAATACAAGTAAAAACCTGATTTTTCTATTGCTACAATTTGTTGCATAAGCAAAATAACAACACCCTATCATTTAAAGTGCAAACTAAAAATGATAGTATGAGTTTTATATTTCAATGATTTTTATAATATTTCTACTAACAGTTGAAATGTATCGCATAATAAGTTATTGTAATATCAAAAGAAAAAATTATAATAAAAACAGATGCATCGAATAAATTTAAAAGGTGATAATTATGAATTTAAGAATAGGTGAAAACCTTAAAAGACTTAGACGAGAAAAAGATTTAACACAGGAAGAATTAGCAGCACATTTAGGAATATCCTTTCAGGCAATAAGTAAATGGGAGCGTGGTGAAAGTTACCCTGATATCACTATTCTTCCTGCTCTTTCAAATTACTTTAAAATTAGTATTGATGAATTAGTAGGTATGGAAGAAATAAGAAGAACAGAAGAATATGAAAAGATAAATGAAAAATGGCTTGAAAACAGAAACGCAAATAAGCACAAAGAAAATGTGAAACTAATGAAAGATTCTTTAAAATTTTTCCCGAATGATGCACTTTTACTTGTGCAGCTATCTTCATCTCTAGAAAGATTAGATGGAACCGATAAAGAAAAAACTCAATATTTAAGAGAATCTATTGCGGTTCAAGAGCAAATTTTACGTGGAGAAGATAGTGAGGTAAGAAACGCGACACTTTATAATATTTGTTTTGCATATTGGAAAATTGGTGAACATAAAAAAGCAATAAATCAAGCAAAAAAATTATCAAACTTTTATAAATCAAGAGAAAATGCACTTGTGTATTTTTTAGATGGTGATGAAAAAAATCAAATTGCAAAATCCTCGCTTGAACCTCTCGCCTGGAGTATTACTCACCAATTAACTGCACTTTATGAAACTGAGAATGACGAAGGTTATCTTGAAAAAGCAGAAAAAATAAAAGAGTTACTTTTAGAAAGCGAATAAAATCAAATCACCCTATCATTTAAAGAATAATCTAAAAATGATAGGGTGTTATTTAATTATAATTGCGTCGCAGACCCTCTAATTCCGAATTACGCATTACGCATTCCGAATTATTTATAAAGTGGTCCATAAGCTTCACAAGCTCTGAAGTCTGCACCTTCAAGCTCTGCTGTGCCAAATGCGTTCCATGCTGCAGGACGGAAGATTTTTTCATCATCAACGTTGTGCATTGAAACAGGAATACGAAGCATTGAGCAGAGAGTAATAATATCTGCACCAATGTGACCGTAAGAAATAGCGCCGTGGTTTGCACCCCAGTGGTTCATAACCTCATAAGCAGAAGTGAAAGGTCCTTTGCCTGTAAGGATTGGTGTGAACCATGTGCAAGGCCATGTGTAGTCTGTTCTCTTCCAGATTTTGTCTGAAACTTCATCTGGAAGTGCTACTGTGTAGCCTTCGCAAATCTGAACTGTTGGTCCAAGGCCTTTAACAAGATTAAGTCTGATCATTGTTGCAGGCATTTCAGCTCTTGTAAGGAAACGGCTTGAGTATCCACCGCCACGGAAGTAACCATTGTCAGCTGGTGCCCATGTGGTAGCTTCTGTCATCTTTTTGATGTCTTCATCAGTAACATTATACCATTCTTTGATAATACCGTTACCGTTTTCGTCTTTAACCTCACCACAAGCATCAAGACAGCAAGCACCTGAGTTGATAAGATGAATAAAACCCTTACCCTCTTTAGCTTTGCCTTCTAATTCATAACCAGTAGCTTTCTTTGTTGCCTCTGGGCTCCAGTATGTTCTAACGTCAGCAAACATCTGTGGACGGTTTGTAAGCAATTTCATAAAGAGCATACTGATACCGTTGAGAACGTCGTTTTCTGTAGCAAGAACGTATGGCTCTCTTGCACCATTCCAGTCAAATGAAGTGTTAAGCATTGCTTCTGCAAAGTCAGCGTTAGGATAGAAGTCAGTCCACTGTCTTTGACCCTGGAAGCCAGCAGCAATAGCATTGTGGCCAACCATTTCTTCTTCTCTGCCTTCTGGAAGGTTTTTGTTACCATTCATAAGGTCTTTAATAATGCACATCATTTTAACTGTGAACTGCCAGTCTTTTTCTTTTTGTTCCGGAGATTTTCTTACAAATTCAGGGTTTTTGTCAAATGCTTCTTTGCAGTTTTCTTTTACCCATTTGTAAGCCTTCTGATATTCAGCTTCGTCATAAATTCCCTCTTCCATTCGACGAATAATTTCAACCTCGTCAACTGATTCAACACGTAAGCCAAGGTATTCTTCGAGGAAGTCAGGGTCAATTGATGAACCTGCAATACCCATACAGATTGAACCGATTTGAAGATATGACTTACCACGCATTGTAGCAACAGCAACTGCAGCACGACCAAAGCGAAGGAGTTTTTCTTGTACATCTTCCGGAATATCAGTTGCAGTAGCATCCTGAACATCTTTACCATAAATACCAAAAGCAGGAAGACCCTTCTGAGCATGAGCTGCAAGAACAGATGCTAAGTAAACAGCACCAGGTCTTTCAGTACCATTGAAGCCCCAAACACCTTTAATTGTGTTTTTATCCATATCCATTGTTTCTGAGCCGTAGCACCAGCAAGGTGTAACTGAAAGAGTAATATCAACACCTGCTTTTTTGAATTCATCGGCACATTGTGCAGCCTCAGCAACGCGACCAATAGTTGTGCTTGAAATAATAACCTTTACAGGCTCACCGTTAGAGTATTTAAGATTTTCGGTAAAGAGCTTCTGAGCAGCCTTTGCCATATTCATTGTTTGTTCTTCAAGAGATTCTCTAACCTTAAGTGGACCACGTCTACCATCAATAACAGGGCGTATACCAATTACAGGATAATCTCCGATAAATCTGTTTTCTGCCATTTTTATATCATCCTTTCGAATTAATAAAAGTTCACCTTATAGTATAGCATATTTTATATTCTTTTCAATAATTTTGGTGGTAAATTTTTGAACTTCTTTTTTGTAGAATTTGCTATTTCATAATTTAGTGAGTCAGTAGTCAGTAAGTCAGTGGTCAGGGCTTCGCTGAGGTAAAAAAACCTACCATTTTAGCTTGATTAAAAACTAAAATGATAGGATAATTCATTAAGCTCTTATAAATACATAATAATTTGTATCATAACCACCAAAGCGGTAGTCGCCACTCTTCCATTCAATTATCATATATTCTTTACCATCTACAACTCGTATTTCGTATTCACAAGCAGACCAGTTCCATTTACGAAGAAGATAGTTTTTAGTCCAAGTAACTTTATCTTCACCTTCAAAAATATCATCTTCATAAACACATCTGCAGTTACCATCAGGAAAGAATTCAATTTCTTTAAAATATAAATCTTCAATAGGTTCTGCTTCGGTAGTAAATTCAGATTTACCGCCTTGATAACCTAAAAATGAATGTGCTTTCCATTTGCCTAAAATCTGCTCATCATTTACAAAAGGTTTGTTTATGTCATCTTTTTTTGCAATTTCTTCTACTGTATATTCTTTGCTATCTAACTTCTTAAGAACAAGGCAGCAAGGCTTACCACCACGAGTGTATTCATATTCTTTGAGAGAAACAAACATAAATAAATCATTGCCTATTTGTTCTGTTTCATATTCGCTATAGTCAGGAGTTTTTAAATATCCTTTAGTCCAACTGAATGCCCAATATTGTTGACCTTCAGGTAAGAAATATAAATATTTTTGTTCTCCGCCATAAAAATTTTTTACACAGAAAAGGTTATCGTAAAAATCTGCTTTAACTGCATATATACCTATAATCTCCCACTTACCAACTACGTTTTCGTCATTTTCAAAAGGAAGCTCTAAATCAGGCAAATCAATTTCTTCACCTAACTTTATAACTTCACAAGTGATTTCGCCATTACCGATATTATACTGTGATACACGCTGATAATCCTGAGATTTCAACTCGGCTTCTGCTAAAGTGCATAAGTCTTTTGCATTGCAATCCGGTGTTGTTTTGATAATCGCTTTATTATTTTTAAATAAAATATCTAACTTTGTCATTGTTAGTTTTGCCTCCTTTAAATTTTCGAAAGCAACAAGAAGTTCATTTTCTTTTCTTATGAACAATTCGTTGATTTCTTCGTTTGTTTTATCAGAAGAAATAATCTCTCTTATGTCTTGCAAGGAGAAACCAGCTTTTTTCAAAGCAGTAATTCTATGAAAAATTAAAATTTGTTCCGATGTATAATACCTGTATCCAGAAAAAATATCTATGTGCTCTGGCACAAGTAGCTTTTCTTTATCATAGTGGCGAAGAACTGATATTTTTGTTCCACACATCTTTGCAAATTCACCTATTTTCATTTCTTATTCCTCCTATTAATATAGTTTGTAATGCGCCTTACAAGCACACTATAAACCTAAAGTTAAGTTGAGAGTCAAGGGGTATTTTAAAAAATTATTGATTTTTATAAAAAACTGTGATATATTATCTTTGGAACTTTTGTTCCCAAGGAGTTATCCTAAACGGTAGGCGGTTAGTCCCTTTCTTTTGGAGAGGGCGTTTGCCCTCTTAAATTTCTAAGGGGGTGATGCTCATGGAATATTTAACCATTTTAGTTATTGTTCTAATTGTAGCCACAGGTTACATAATAAGCATAAAAAAATAACCGCCCACGTCCAAATGGTAGCGGTTATTTTTTAATCACACATTGGACTATCCGTCTACAGGATAGCTCCTTGTTCATTTACATTATAGCACATACTAAAAAAATGTCAACCATATTCAGTTATCACACTTTCAACTTACACACTTCAAAATAATTCCGAATTATTCAATCGTTCCTCCACCAAGTAAAACATCCTCATCATAAAAAACAGCTGTCTGACCTGTTGCGGCGGCACGTTGTGGTTCTGTGAATTTTATTTTACAGGTATTTTCACTTGTCATTGTGAGAACTGCTTCTGCTGGCCTTGCGGCACAGCGTATTTTAACCTCACATTTAACATCTTCCTTTGGCAAAACACCTGAAACAAATGAAACATCACTACAAATAATTTCATCTTTAAAGAGCTCAGGGTTACTACCTACTGTAACTGTGTTGTTTTTGTAATCGAGTTTTAAAACATACATCGGTTTGCCAAATGCTCCAAGACCTTTTCGCTGACCGATAGTATATTTATAAATACCCTTGTGCTCACCTAAAACTTCACCGCTTGAAGAAATAAAGTTACCAAAATTTTCTTTTGGATTTTTTTCTTTTTCAATAAATGAAATATAGTCATCATCAGGAATAAAGCAAACCTCTTGACTATCCTTTTTCTCTGCTACATTGAGCCCAGCCTGTGAAGCTAACTCACGCACCTCTTCTTTCGAATATTTTGAAAGTGGAAAACGAACATTTTTTAAAATATCCTGATTTAATTTACATAAAAAATAACTCTGGTCCTTTCTCGAATCAGCTTTTTTTATATGAAAAACACCATTTTCATCTTCAACAATATCAGCATAATGACCTGTGGCTAAAAATTCACCACCATTTTCTTTTGCGTATTTTGTGAGTTCACCAAATTTGATAGTAGGGTTACACACAACGCATGGGTTAGGTGTTCTACCCTTCAAATATTCATTACAAAAATAATTTGTGATTTTTTTAAATTCATCACGTCTATCTAACACAGTGAGCGGAATATTAAGGTGATTTGCTACTTTTTGAGCATCTTCTATATCCTTATCTGCCAAATCACCTGGCTTAAGCCTTAAAATAACACCCTTAACATCATAGCCCTGTTCTTTCAAAACTAAAGCAGTTGCGGCTGAATCTACACCGCCACTTAATGCAACAAAACATACTTTTGACATAAACAAAACTTCCTTTATAAGTTTTCGAGTTTTTTGCAGATATCTGGAATATCTTCTGTAATTGTCTGATGAACAATAGTAAATTCAACTTCGCCGTAGTCATGCACAATTCTATTTCTCATACCTTTGATTGCTTGCCACGGAATATCATTATGAAGAATTTTGAAATCGGTTGTAAGTTTAGCAGAATTTTCAGAAATTTGTATTAACCGAAATAATACCGAATCACACAAAACTTCATTTGTTTCAAGTTCTTCAAGAGTAATTCCATTAGTTTTTTCTATAATAAAATTTATATCTTTAAGCAATTTTTTAATGTGATAATCATCATTTTTTATGTTATCCATAAATCTTTATACCATCCTTCAATATTTCATTTGTAAGTTCAAAGTTATCCTTAATTTGTTTCTGGTCAAGAACATCAACTTTCTTTTTTAAATTTTCACGAAGCTCCTCAACCAAACCATAAAACTTCAAACCTGTAATTGTTGTGTAAATCAATAAATCAACATCGCTTGTAGGAGTGGCTTTACCTTTAGCATATGAACCGAACAAATAACAGTACTCCACCGGATATTTTGAAAGTATCCTTGTGCAGACTTCCTTAATTTCTTCTAATGCCAACACACCACTTTCTTCATCTATATATCCGTAAGAATATAATTTTTCTAAAATATATTTATATTTTATACTTGATTGTTTTTTTACATCATTCTCGTAATTTGAATATGTTCTTAACGGCATCCCTACAAAGTCAGCCGCTTGTTTTTGTGTAATACCCTTATTTTTTCTAAGTTCACGTAAAGTCATGATATCACCTCAATGAAATAATACCATTATTCTTCCCACAAAGCAATAGTTTTATGCAAGTTTTGCTTTATTTAATAAAAAATCATATGCAATTTTTGCATATTTTAGATGCATATCGATTGTGTGAAGTAATAAAAAAATCAAATTTCATTAATTTTTTTGATTTTTTAGAAAAAACGCCCCCAAACCCCTTGCAATTTAAAGAAATTTGTTATAAAATATATACAGTTTCATATATTAGGGGGCTGTGTGCTTTTTCGAATGAAAATGCAGAAATCTCCGTTATTTTATTCATATTTTATATTGTTTTTTGTACAAGGTGACAATTTACATTTTAAATGCATAATTAAAAGTTTACGAAAGGAAGGATTAATTTGTCAGCGGATTTACATTGCCATACAAGACTTTCAAATGGTTCGCTTGGTATTGAAGATTTGATTTTACTTGCTAAAAAACGCAATATTGCGACTATTGCCATTACCGATCTTGATTGCTTGGCTGGTACTGTCAGGGGAAAAATTATAGGCGATAGAATGGGAGTAAAGGTTATACCTGGTGTGGAGCTTTCTGCAACAGATAAAACCAACGGTCAAGAAATTCATTTAATTTGCTATTTACCTGATTTTCCGGACAGATTAGAAGGGCTTTGTAGCAGAAACTCACAACTTAGAAAGCGCTCTTCTCACTTTATGACGCTCAAAGTAGCTCAACGCTACCCTATTACACCTGAATTTATTGTAAAATGCGCTTCAGGCTCTACAAATGTTTATAAGGTTCACATTATGCAGGCACTTATCGAAATGGGCTTTGCAGATAAAATTTACTCAGACCTTTATGACGAGCTTTTTAATCCTGATAGTGAAAAATCAATAAATCATTCACCTGAATATGAGGATGTTTTTGAAGTGCTTACTGCGATTCACGATGCAGGTGGCATAGCAGTATTAACTCACCCCTTCCGTTCAAAAAATCCAGACTTATTAGACAAGCTTGTTGAAGCCGGACTTGATGGTATTGAAGTTTACACCCCAAATATGTCTGCTGAACAAAAAGCAGAGCTTATTAAATATGCTAAAACTCACAAATTACTTACAACTGGTGGTACAAACTTCAAAGGTCTTTATAACAAACATATTCTTTCTGTTGGTGATTGTGATTTACCAGACGAATGTGTAAGCGAGCTTTTAACATATAAATCACGCCAAAAAAAAGCTCAACGAAAAGCAGCTCAAGCTAAGGCTAATGAGAAATTACAAGAGGCTTTGAAGAAATAAAAACAAAAGCAGTCGAAAGACTGCTTTTTTATTTTAGTTATAAGTTATCAGTAAGTCAGTGGTTAGTTGTTAGATTTTTGGTGTTAGGTGTTAGAAAAGGTAATAAATAAATTTATCTTATCATTTTAAATTTTTCATAAACTGTAAACGAGCACAAAAATTAAATGTTACGGTCTGCCTCTCTTCGAAGAGAGGGGGACCACCTTTTCGTTAATTTTATTGTCTTAATGCACTTTTAAGCGAGTATTAGATTTAATCTTTTTATAATGTTCTTTGGGTGGTGGAGAGTTCTTTGACACGAGTTA
>CALFTN010000018.1 GCA_937916395.1 uncultured Clostridia bacterium
TGTGTAGCACAGTTGGTAGTGCAGCTCATTCGTAATGAGCAGGTCGCAGGTTCGAATCCCGTCACAAGCTCCAAAGACTACAGTTTTTCTGTAGTCTTTATTTTTTCGAGGAATTAAATTAAACAATAGCACAGGGATTCGAACCTCTCGGCGAAGCCGAACATAATCGGGCGTTCGCGTAGCGAATGATGGGCAGAGCCCATCGAATCCCGTCACAAGCTCCAAAAGCGGCGAGATAAACTCGCCTAAAAGAATAAAGAATAGAGAATAAATAAGAAATAATAATGAGCTGTGCTTACACCGCTTTTGTATTATTCTTTATTCTTTATTCTCTATTCTCTATTCTCTATTCTCTATTCTCTATTCTTTTTTATTTATTCTTTAAGAATCTCATCAGGGATTGATGTGTATATAAAAAACAATTTCAAGTTCCAAATATTACAAAAAACGGACCAAAAATTACATATCACACAATTTTTAATATTTCCTTGCTATAGTATAATTAACAGATGGGTTATGAATATTTGAATATTAATTATATAAATCCATTCGGTGAAAGGAGATAACACCATGTGTAATTCGGATAACAATAATTTTAACGACTCTACTAACTTAGAGATTGTAGAAAATGGTAAAACATCTTTTAATGACGTTTGTAAAACAATATGGAACAATGTGATTTGTAAAGACAGTATCATCATGGCGGGGGTAATATTTATTGCGTTGTGTACAATAAACATAGTGTCTGTATTTGATTTGAGTTTGGGTTATTGGTATTTTGTAGAGCCTTTAACACCCGTTTATCCCAGCATTGTTGAGTTAGCTTTTTACCTTGTTGGATTTATATTTTTTACTGTTTACACGATAATGTGCTGTAGGTACAATTTAAAAAAGCAATTGCTTGCTATAACATCTGCATTAGTATTAATTATCCTTGGCTCTTTTATTACAAGCGGTTTATTTTTCCCTTTATTCAATGCCGCTACTCTTGTATTTAATTTCTTAATAAATAGTCCTGAACACGAAAATACTTTAAGTGGCATAATTCCCTATATAGCAAATCTTGTTTTTCTCATTGCTTACACTTGTTTTGTGTTCCGTGCATATGTAAAAAAATGTACGACAAAAAAATATCGTTTGTCATTAGTTAAAATTGCAGCAATTCTTTCTGTTGTTTTTACAGGGTTTCTTGTTATTTACGGATTTGCTTTTGCAAAATATGAATATGAATATTTTAATGATGAATATTATACAGAAACACCGCAGGAATATTATCTTTCAGAAATCACAGCAGAACAAAGGAAAGTATATGCCGACATTAAAATCGGAGAGGATACAAGTTTAACAGAAAAAGAACTAGTAGAAAAAGGGTTTGTAAAGCAAAAGAAAAATTACGAAGACTATATCTGGGACTGCTTATTCCCGTGCTATGTAGATGATTACTTAACTACAAAGAATCCTGAAAATACATTTACAAGCCAATATGCAATATATTGTTACACTAATGGAATGGAAGACCCGGATAGTTGGGATGACATTATAAGTTGCATAATCATTTCATACGACCAAAATGGTAAAATCAATTATAAACTCTTTATTCCTAATGCAGATGGTTGCGGCATAGATTGTTATTATTTGAATTATGAACATGGAGAACAGACCAGAAAATGGTTTGACGATATAAACAACGGCGATAACTCTGACTCTACTTTAGAATTTATCAGGAACACAGACGCCGTTATATTTGAAGATGAAAAATATGAAGGCGATAAAAAAATAAACACTTATAAAATCATATTACAGTGCTGTTACCCTCTTGAAGTTAATTTTTATGATTTCTTGTTTGGTTATAATCCTGATTCTGAAAATTATTTTTATGATATTGAAATCATTGCTATCAATGATAAAATTTCGTATAAACAGATTTCAGAGGAGTGGTAAAACACTTCAAAAATAAGTCTAGGGATTTGAACCTCTCGGATAGGCAGAGCCTACAGAGTCACATTTCCAGCTCCAAAAGCAGCGAGATAAACTCGCCTAAAAGAATAAAGAATAGAGAAAATAATAAAGAGTTGTGCCTACCACCGCTTTTGTGTTATTCTTTATCATTTATTCTTTAAACGATATACACAGCAAGCCGTGATTTTAATTCAGCTTCCTTGATTTACTACATAATTATTGATATAATCTTTGTAGGATAATACTTAGAAAAGGAGATTATGTTATATGGCTGTACCTGAATATATAGAATCTAAGAAGAACAAAACCGATTTTGGTTGGCTAAGTGGTCTAAAGGACGAAGACGGTAAACTAAACGGATACGGAATCCACGCTTATATTACTTTGGCAATAAATCTTTTCTATTTCATTTCAAACTTGGCGTTTTGGATTTGGGGAAATATTTGGTATATAGATAGTTTTGCATTAAGCGTTTTTTTTGAGGAAATCCTACTCTTTTTTGATGTTATGATTTGGTTTACTTATTTACCATATCTCTTGGTTTCTGTAATAGCTCAAATTATCGGTGCAATAAAAGCCAAAAAAATAAGTGGCATATTCTTTATTAATTTAATTTTATCAGTTGTTTCGCCTGTTATTACCGTGGCAGCAATGTATCAATGCTTTTGAGATAAAATCTGCGATGATTGTATGGTTGATTCTGAACAATTAAAACATTTCCTTAACTACAATCATAGGTCGCAGGTTCGAATCCCGTTACAAGCTCAAAAATATTGAACCCCAAGAACAAATGGTTTTAGGGGTTCTTTTTAGGTGATAGAATGAAAATAAAAATATGTGTATCTTGCGGTAAAAAATTTTCTTTAACCGAAAAAGAAATTGATTTCTATAAAAGTAAAAAATTTGATTTACCAAAACGTTGTGAAGAGTGTCGTAAAGAAAGACGAGAGTTAAAAAAACAAAAAAACAAATCTGCTTTAGTCAGATGTATTGAATGGCTTTATACAAGAAATAATAGTTTAGAAAATGCACAGAATGCCTTTAAATATAACTTTAGAAACATTGAAGAATTAAAAGAGCATTTTATAAAACATGGTTGGGAATGTAACTGTAAAACTCCAAAGAAATACTTGAAAATTGCAAATGAAATCATAAAGAGTAAAAAATCTTTGAGAAAAAATGAAAAAGATGATGGCGATATAATTTATTTCAATAAAAAAACTGGTGGAATTGTGTTTCTTTCTCCTAAAGGATATATACGTAGTTTTTACATAGTAGATATTGATTATTTCAACAGACAGTAGTCTAACGAATACTTGCAAAAAAGCTTGGTTTATGTTATAATTATTAAGAATTATTAACTTTTTATAGAAAGGAAGCTGAAGTTGAATTTACTTGGTGATAAAAATATTTTAAAAGCATCAGTAATCAATATTTATTGGGAACGCATTAACCTTTTTATTGATGTTAAAATCGAAAAATTAGATAATTCTTACGATACCCAAAAATTAGACTTCTATTTAGTAAATGGCTTACGTTATTCAAAAGCACATTTTGAGGTTATCTCAAATGAAAATGGTGTTTATAGGTTATATCTTAATATAACTAACCCTGGTTATAATCGTTGTCTTGCAAGAGGTACTTATAATATTCATGTTTGTTGTGGCGAAAATGATTATGGCAGATGCGTTGTCGATGAAAGCATAGTTACTAAAATGAGCGACTTTTCACGTTCATTTTTATATGGTAATCGTGGAAGTGTTTACAATGTTGTTTTTTATATCTCAGATGATGACGATAATGCTTTACCTTTTGTTATGTATACAATGGCATCAAAAGCAACAAGTATTGGTAATTTGAATCCTATCAGCCTTTCGTTAAAAGAAAAGGAGATTGTTTTACAATCTTTTGCTGGTAGAATTAAAAAGCGGATTTTCAAGAGGATAAAAAGTATTTGTGATAAATTTGTATCAGGTGAAGGTGCACACAGAAGAAGAATTAAGTTGATTTATAAAACTCTTTCTAAAAAATTAGAAATTGATGGTAAAACAATTCTTTTTATGTCTGAGCAAAATCCATATATTACTGCAAACCAGAAAGCTGTTTACGATAGAATGGTTTCTCGTGGACTTGATAAAGAGTGGACTATTCTTACATCTTTCCGCCCCGCTGCTTCCGAAAAACAAGGTTTTAAAAGCTGGCTTTCTCTTTTAAAGAAAATGGCGAGAAGTAATGTGATTGTTCTTGATGATCACGCTCCAGTTTTAGACTGGTTAATGCTTAATAAAAAAACAAAAGTTATTCAACTCTGGCATGCTGGTGCAGGCTTTAAATCTTCAGGTTACAGCCGTTGGGGTAACAGTGGTTGTCCGAGTCCTTTCTCTTGCCACAGGCAATATACTTATGGTATTGCAGGTTCAAAAAGAATAGCACACTTTTTTTCTGAAGTGTGGGGTATAAATACTGAGCAGGTTTTGCCTACTGGTATGCCACGTATGGATGAGTTTTTAGATGAAAATTATAGAAAAAAAACTACAGAAAAAATATATGAGCTTTACCCTATGTGCAAAAGTAAAAAGGTGATTCTTTTTGCTCCTACTTACCGTGGCAGAAATAAGTCGGAAGCACACTATCCTTATGAGCTTATTGATTTTGAGGCGTTGTATAATCTTTGTAAAGATGAATATGTAGTTCTTTTTAAAATGCACCCATGGGTGCAAATGCCTGTACCGATTGATGAAAAGTATAAAGATAAATTTATAGATATCGGTACTTACCCTAATATAAACGATTTGTTTTATATTACAGAACTTTTAATTACAGATTATTCATCGAACATTTTTGAGTATTCTCTTATGAAAAAGCCAATGCTCTTTTTTGCCTATGATGAAATTCAGTATTCTTTCTCACGTGGTTTTCATCGTGATTATAAAGAGTCTGCTCCAGGTAAAATTGTTCATAATTTTACAGAACTTTTATCAGCTATTGAGAACAATGATTTTGAATATGAAAAAGTTCAGGAATATATAGATGAGCATTTTGATTACATTGATTCAAATGCTTCGGATCGTGTAATAGATTGGCTTATTTTAGATGATATGCCAGAAAATATGAAAAAGTCAATTGATGCTAAATTTAACGATGCTCAAAAAACAGCACTTCTTGATTTTGAACCTGAATTAGCTGAGGAATTAACAGAAGATTTTGATTGAAAGGTAATAAGTTTATGTTAGAAAGTGTAGAGAATAGAGTATTACAAAATGATTTTGACTCTCTTGCAAACAGTAGCGTGCCATTTGATAAATTAGATGGTAAAACTGTATTAGTAACAGGTGCTACGGGTCTTATAGGTTCACAGTTTATAAAATCTATTGTATGTTATAATCGTGTAAATAAAACTGATATTAAAGTAGTAGCGTTTGCAAGAAGTGAAGAAAAAGCAAAGAAAGTTTTTGGTGAAATTCCAAATATTGAACTTCTTATAGGTGATATCAACAGCAAAATTGAGTATAGTGGTAATATAGATTATATTATTCACGGCGCTTCTGCAACAAGCTCCAAATATTTTGTGGAACATCCTGTAGAAACAATCTATACCGCAATAGATGGTACAAAAAATATTCTTGAATTTGCTAGAGAGAAAAATGTAGAAAGCTTTGTTTATCTTTCTTCTTTAGAGGTTTACGGCACACCAGATGGCACAAAAGAAAAAATCTCAGAAAATGATTATGGCTATATAGACCAGCTTAATGTTCGTTCAAGCTACAGCGAAGGCAAAAGAATGGTGGAATGCCTTTGTTGCTCTTATGCTTCTGAGTATAATGTGCCAGTTAAAATTGCACGTCTCTCACAGACATTTGGTGCTGGTGTAGAGTATAACGATGGTAGAGTTTTTGCTGAATTTGCAAGATGTGCTATTGAAAAACGAAATATAGTTCTTCATACCCAGGGGAATACAGTAAGAACTTATTGTTACACAACTGATGCAATTTCAGCACTTATTTATATTGCACTTTTTGGCGAAAATGGGACTGCTTATAACGTAACTAACCCTGACACAGCTTGTTCAATTAAAGAGATGGCTCAGTTGGTTTGTGACACGTTCCCTGATTCAGAAATAAAAGTAGTGATTGATATTCCAGAAAATATTGCTTCATTCGGATATAATCCAGAAATGGTAATAAGACTTGATTCTTCAAGGCTTGAGGCTTTAGGTTGGAAAGCAACAGTTGGTATAAAAGAAATGTTCCAGCGACTTGTAGAAAGCATGAAATCTTTCACAAATTTAAATTAAAAGTTGTTGATATGGAGAAAACATATGATTTTTAAGAGAATGCTTAGAAAAATTGTTAGAATTGTAAAAAGTATTTCTAATAAAAAAGAAGAAGTTGTAGTACAACCAGAAGTTGAGGTTGAAGTTTGTGAACCTTTTAAGATTTTGTTGTTAACAAATCGTGACTCAGATAATGTTGGTGATCAGACTATTGAAGCGTGTGATATTGGTTTGCTTCATGCTGTTATGAAGAATTTAGGTATAGAAAAAAATGCTTATAAAATAAACAGTAAAGAAGCCTCAATAGTGTCAAAGAAGTATTTGAAAACCAAAAATGATGAGGATTTAGAAAAAGCAGAAAATCTGATAAAAGAAACAGATATTATTATGTTTGGTGGTGCACCTGTTTTCAATTATCTTTATCAGGCTTTCTATGAGAGAACGGCAATTACTTTAGAATTAGCGCAGAAGTACAATGTTCCTGTGATTTTTTCTGCTATTGGCATTGAAAGTTATCACGAAGATAACGAAAAATGCCAGAGATTGAAGAAAACTTTAAACTACGATTGTGTAAAAATGATTACAACACGTGATGATTTTGAATCGTTGCAAAAGTATATTTATAACAAAAATATAAAAATTGCTAAGGTTGCTGATCCAGCAGTATTTTCAAATGCTGTTTTTAGAGATATAATTAAAAAAGAAGAAAAAGAGCAAAAGAAAATAGGTCTTTTTATTATTCGTGGTAACGCATTTAAGGATAATGGTTTTTCAATAATTCCAAGAGAAGCAGCATTAATGTGGAAAGGTGTAGTTCAGGAATTACAAAATCGTGGATACGATTATGAATTAATTACAAGTGGTCATTTTAGTGATGAAGCGTTTGTAGATAATTTGATTAAAAATTATGACTTTCAATCAAGAAAGTGTATTTTCAACATAAATTCGCCAGATGATTTGTTACCTAAACTTTCAAACTACGATGCTATTGTTTCATGTCGATTGCATCCAAGTATAATTGCTTTTGGTTTGGAAATCCCATCAATAGGAATTGTTTGGAACAAAAAAGTTAAATTTTTTTACGAGAGTTTTGGCTATGGCGACAGGGTTATTAGTGCTGATGAAATAAATCCAAAATTAATTGTTGATAAAATTGAAACAGCAATAACTGAAGGTGTTACTAATAACAAGGAAGATTTAGCAAGCGTTTATAACTATCTCTTTTCAACTTTTAAATCAATTTTAAAGCCTGATGAGGAAATTGAACCTTTTGGATACGATGAACTTATTTTGAATATACCATCATACAAACCGATATCAGAAAAAGAGAAGAACGAAAAATTAAAACGTAAATTCAGAAGAATGTACGATATCTATAATAATCTTAATCTCAAAAACAGGGAGAACCAGAAAGAAATAAAGATTTTGAAAGAAAAAATACAAGAATTAGAAGCAAAAGTAAATTCTTAAGGTGGTAAGTATGAAAGCTAAAACAGTAAAAAGTGGCAAAATTGAATTAGCTCGTTTTGTGTTTGCTATTATAGTTATGCTTTTTCACATCGGATTTGATGTTTTACCGAGCGATTTTAGAATTTGGGGGAATATAACTTTTTTTCGTCTTGGTTGGTTTGGTGTTGAGTTCTTTTTTGTAGTTTCTGGTTATTTAATGGCTTCTTCAGCTCTTAAGAAGCAACAGAATATGCAAAGAATAGGTAAAGAAACCTATGAATTTTTATATAAAAAGATTATGGCAATTTTACCTTACCATATAATAGTTTTTACAGTTAATTATATTTATCTGCTCATCGTAAAAACAAAGAGTTTTAAAAGCTTTTGGGCTGTTTTTATTGAAGCGATACCTAACCTTTTTCTTGTTCAGCGTTCAGGTCTTAAGAATTTAGATGTTTTAGGTGTTGAGTGGTATATTTCTGATATGTTAATTGCAATGCTTATACTTTATCCGTTGTGTGTGAAGTATTATGAGCGATTTACACGAACTGCAGCTCCTGTGTTAGCGATTCTTATTTTAGGATATTTAACAAAAACCACAGGTGGTTTAAACGGAAGTACAGCATGGTCAGTGTTTTTTTCAAAGACACTTCTTCGTGCAGTTGCTGAAATCTGTGCAGGTGTATTTACATTTGAGTTTTGCCGTAATTTTAAAAAGCTTAATTTTTCTAAGGCAGATAAAGTGTTTTTTACAGTTTTAGAAGCTTTCTCGTATTTTATGATTGTTTTCTTTATCTGTTACGACTTTCCGCGCAGTTATGGTGGTACATTCTTTATTTTTGTTTGTCTTGCTGTATGTCTATCATTTAGTGGTGTTACTTATGGCAACGAACATTTTAACAATAAAGTGATTTACTTTTTAGGTTCTCTTAGTCTTCCTTTATACCTTTGTCAGACTATTATGAGAACGTTCGCAAGATTTTGTGCACGTTCTGTGGAGCCACACTTTGCAATTATTATTTTCCTTGTGTGTAATTTTGCTTACGCTCTCCTGGTTACTCCTATAGCAAAGAAATTAATGTTTGCAATAAATGCAAAGGTGACTTCCTTAACTGCTAAATTACAATAATTGACATATTTCGTTCTTGGTGATATAATGTCACAAATAATAATAAAAAGGAAATGTGAATTATGAACTATGCATTGATTTTTGCTGGTGGAACAGGCACAAGAATGAGTGGTGCGGCAAAGCCGAAGCAATTTCTTGAACTCCACAGTAAACCGATTATCATACATACTTTAGAGATTTTTGAAAATCATCCAGAGATTGATGGTATCGCAGTTGTTTGTATTGAGTCGTGGCTTGATTATTTAAAAGGACTTATCGAAAAAGCTGGTTTAAAAAAAATAAAGTGGATTGTACCTGGCGGTGATTCTGGTCAGGAGTCTATTTTCAATGGACTTAAAGCAATTCACGACGACCCATCTACAGAGGATGATGATATCGTCCTCATTCACGATGGTGTTCGTCCTCTTATCAATGGTGATGTTATTACAGATAATATTGAATGTGTTAAAAAGAACGGTGTTGCAATCACTGTAAGCCCGGCTATTGAAACAATTGCTATTGTTGACGGTAGCGACAGAATCACAGATACCGTTACAAGAGATAAATGTCGTCTTGCACGTGCACCACAGAGCTTTAAAATTGGCGACATCTATAGTTCCCATAAAAAAGCTATAGCAGAAAATAAATTAGATTTTATTGACTCTGCTTCAATGATGTCATATTATGGGTTTTCACTTTACACAGTTTTAGGTCCAGCTGAAAATATAAAAATCACAACTCCATCAGATTATTATATTTTTCGTTCCCTTACTGAGGTAAAAGAAAATCAACAAATCTTTGGAATTTAATAGTTTTTATAAAGCAACAACCCTGATGCGACAAAATTCGCATCAGGGTTGTTGTATTATATCAAAAAAACAAAAGGACGTGAAAAAATGGCGGTTGTAATAAAAAGAAAAAACAAATATCTTTACGCCTTTTTAAAAGGTGAAATAGACCATCATACAGCACCTGAAATGCGAGAGGCAATAGATGACGCGTTGTCTTCATCTGAATCCTGTGAAACTCTTGTTCTGGATTTTTTAGATGTTAGTTTTATGGATTCTTCTGGTGTAGGGCTTGTAATGGGGCGTTATCGCTACGCCACAACCTTAGGAAAAAAGGTGAGGGTAGATAATTTAGATGACAGAAATTATAAAATTATGCAAATGTCAGGAATAGAAAAAATTGCAGAAATCAACAGAAAGGAAGTTTAAAATGAAAAAAATTAATCAGATGAAAATGATATTGGATAGCTGTTCAGTAAATGAAAGTTTTTCGCGTGTTGCAGTATCAGCCTTTGCAAGTCAGCTTGATATGACAATAGAAGAATTAGGCGATATTAAAACAATTGTGAGCGAAGCGGTAACAAACTGTATCGTTCATGCTTATAAAGACAAAATTGGTAAAATTTACATAACCTGTCAGGTGTTTGAAGAAGGTGTATTGAGAGTATCTGTAAGAGATAGAGGGTGTGGTATTCCTGATATAAAGAAAGCACGAGAACCGCTTTACACAAGTGTTGGTGGTGACCGTTCAGGTCTTGGCTTTTCGGTTATGGAAAGTTTTTCGGACAAGCTCACGGTTCGTTCGAAAGTGGGGAGTGGCACAACAGTTACTATGGAAAAGAAAATAAGCGGTAAAAAGTATGAATGAAAGAGAAAAATTGATTTCTGATAATCTTAATCTTGTTCATTCTTGTGCAAAACGCTTTAAGAATCGCGGAATAGAATATGACGATTTGTTTCAGGCAGGGTGTGTAGGTTTAATAAAAGCTGTAGACGGCTTTAATGAAGCTTTGGGGTTTCAATTTTCAACCTATGCAGTACCTGCCATTTTAGGTGAAATAAAAAGAATCTTTCGTGATGGTGGTGCCGTAAAGGTGAGCAGGGCTTTAAAAGAAAAGGCACGTTTTGTGGCATCAGAAAAAGAACGCTTCACACGTGAAGAAGGCTATGAACCCAGTGTAAAAGAGTTAGCAGAATATGTTAATTTGTCGGTAGCAGAGACAGCAGAGCTACTCTTGGTTTCGTTGCCACCAATGTCACTCACACAGGATGAAGAAAATGATGAAAAGCAAATTGATATAGTAGTAGAAAGTGAAGAAGATAAAATTGCTGAGAGGCTGACTTTAAAGGAGTGTCTTTCTTCACTTTCGGAGAAAGACAGGGCAATTATTGAGTATAGATATTTTAAGGGTGAAACACAGACGGTTGTTGCCAAAAGGCTTGGTATGACTCAGGTTCAGGTATCAAGACGAGAGAAAGTAATATTAAAAGAAATGCGTCTTAGAATGGTTGTTTGACAAATGTGACAAAAATTTCACAATTTAAAGCTTAATAATGTATATTGAAAAGCGGTAAAATGTTTAGAATGTACTTGAAAAACAAGTGAAAATGTTATAAAATAATAGGCGTATAAAAATTAAACAATGTAAAGGAGTCTATTAAAATGGGTCTTTTAAACAAGAAAACAGTTGATGATATCAACGCAAAAGGTAAAAAGGTTCTCGTTCGTTGCGACTTTAACGTTCCTCTTAAAGATGGCGTTATTACAGACGAAAACCGTATCACAGCAGCACTTCCTACAATCAAAAAGCTTATCGCTGACGGCGCACAAGTTATTCTTTGCTCTCACTTAGGTAAAGTAAAAAATGGTCCTAACGAAAAAGAATCACTTGCACCTGTAGCAAAAAGACTTGCTGAACTCTTAAATAAAGAAGTTGTTTTCGCAGCAGACGATACAGTTGTTGGCGAAAATGCTAAAAAAGCAGTTGCAGCTATGAAAGACGGCGATGTAGTTCTTCTTCAGAATACACGTTTCAGACCAGAAGAAACAAAAAATGGCGAAGCTTTCTCAAAAGAACTTGCTTCACTTTGCGATATTTATGTTAACGATGCTTTCGGTGCAGCTCACAGAGCACACTGTTCAACAGTAGGCGTTGCTTCATTCGTTGAAGAAGCAGCTGTTGGTTACCTCATGGGTAAAGAGCTTCAATACCTTGGTAATGCAGTTGAAAATCCAGTAAGACCTTTCGTTACAATTCTTGGTGGCGCTAAGGTTGCTGATAAATTAAATGTTATTGAAAATCTCCTTAACAAAGCAGATACACTTATTATCGGTGGTGGTATGGCTTACACATTCTTAGCAGCAAAAGGCTACAGTGTTGGTACATCACTTCTTGATGAAACAAAAATTGACTATTGTAAAGATATGCTTAAAAAAGCAGAAGAAAAAGGTGTTAAAATTCTTCTTCCAGTTGATGTTACAATCACAAAGGATTTCCCAGACCCAATTGATGCTGAAATTGCTGTGGAAATTTGCGATGCAGACAAAATCCCTGCAGATATGATGAGCCTTGATATCGGTCCTAAGACAGCTGAGCTTTATGCTGATGCAGTAAAGAGCGCTAAAACAGTTGTTTGGAATGGTCCTATGGGTGTATTCGAAAACCCAATCCTTGCGAAGGGTACTATTGCAGTTGCTAAATCACTTGCTGAAACAGACGCTACAACAATTATCGGTGGTGGCGACTCAGCAGCAGCAGTTAACACATTAGGCTTCGGTGATAAAATGTCACACATCTCAACAGGTGGCGGTGCTTCTCTTGAATTCCTTGAGGGTAAGGCACTCCCTGGCATTGAGGCAGTAAATAACAAGTAATATATTGCACGTATTTGTCGATTTTTTTACCCGAACTTGCGTATCTGTATACGCTTCGGGGTGAAAGAAACTACCAACTGCACGCAATCTATTATTTTCGTTGTATAGATGTATATCACGCACATTTGTGGGTGAGTGAATAAAAAGATAACAGAGGTTTATAAAAATGAATAAATCACTTCGTAAAGCAGTTATTGCAGGTAACTGGAAAATGAACAAAACACCTGCAGAAACAAAAGAAATCATTACAGCTATGAAGCCACTTGTTGCTGGTGCTGACTGTGACGTTGTTCTTTGTGTTCCTTATATTGATATTTTTGCAGCACAAGAAGCAGCTGCTGGTTCTAATATCAAAATCGGTGCTGAAAACTGCCACTGGGCAGAAAGCGGTGCTTTCACAGCAGAGGTTTCTGCTCCAATGCTTAAATCAATCGGCGTCCAGTATGTAATTATCGGTCACTCAGAAAGAAGACAGTATTTCGGTGAAACAGATGTTACAGTTAACAAAAGAGTTCGTGCAGCACTCAATTCTGGTCTTACAGTAATTCTTTGTGTTGGTGAGCTTCTTGAAGAAAGAGAACAGGGCATTACAGAAGAAACTGTTCGTTTACAAACAAAAATTGCTCTTCAGGGCGTTACAGCTGAAGAACTTAAAAACATCATTATTGCTTACGAGCCTGTTTGGGCTATCGGTACAGGTAAAACTGCTACTGCAGAACAAGCTAATGAAGTTAACCATGCAATCCGTGAGGTTGTAGCAGAGCTTTATTCTAAAGCAGATGCAGACGCTCTCACAATTCAATATGGTGGTTCAATGAATGCTGCTAATGCAGAAGAACTTGTTGCACAAGAAGATGTTGACGGCGGTCTTATCGGCGGTGCATCTTTAAAAGCAGAAGATTTCGCAGTTATTGTTAAAGCTGCAAGTAAATAATAAATACGGGCAGGCGTTAAAACCTGCCCTTAAAACTTATATAAAGGCGGAAAAAATAATGTCAGAAAAAGTACTTTTAATAGTAATGGATGGTATAGGTTACTCAAAAACAGGTATCGGTGATGCAGTTACACTTGCTAATACACCTGTTCTTGATAAGCTTTTAAAAGAATGTCCAAATGTAAGACTTAAAGCGCATGGTGATGCAGTAGGTCTTCCATCAGATGACGATATGGGTAACAGTGAGGTTGGTCATAACGCTTTAGGCTGTGGTCAGATTTATTCTCAAGGTGCAAAGCTTGTTAATGAATCAATCGAATCAGGCAAAATCTATACTTCAACTGCTTGGGGTGAAATTAAAGATAATTGCCTTTCTAATAACAGTACACTTCACTTTATTGGTCTTCTTTCAGACGGTAATGTTCACTCAAATATTTCTCACCTTATTGCAATGTTAAAACAGGCAAAGGCAGATGGAATTAAATCTGTTCGCGTTCACATTCTTCTTGATGGCCGTGATGTTCCTGCAACATCTGCACCAATTTATGTTGAACAGCTTGAAAATGCTTTAGCAGAGCTTAACGATGATACATTCTGTGGTAAAATCGCAAGCGGTGGCGGTAGAATGAAAATCACTATGGACCGTTACGAAGCAGACTGGAACATGGTAAAACTTGGCTGGGATACTCACGTTAAAGGTATCGGCAGACAATTCTCATCAGCAATTGAAGCAATTAACACATACAGAAGTGAAAATGCAGATGTAATTGACCAGGATTTACCACCATTCGTAATTGCAGAAAATGGTGCACCAGTTGGTGCTATCAATAACAAGGATAGCGTAATTCTCTTTAACTTCCGTGGCGACAGAGCTTTAGAGCTTAGTATGGCATTTGACTATGACGAGTTCGACAAATTCGACCGTGGCGAAAAGTTAGATGTTACTTATGCTGGTATGTTACAGTATGATGGTGACTTAAAGCTTCCTGCTCGTTACCTTGTAAACCCACCAGAAATTAAAAATACACTTTCAGAGTTACTTGTTTCAAAAGGCTTAAATCAATATGCAGTTTCAGAAACACAGAAATATGGTCACGTAACATACTTCTGGAATGGTAACAAGAGTGATAAATTCAGTGAAGAGCTTGAAACATATCTTGAAATTCCATCAGATAAAGTTTCATTTGACGAAAGACCTTGGATGAAATCTGCAGAAGTTACAGACGCTGTTATTGAAGCTATAAAATCAGAAAAATATGACTTTATCCGTTGCAACTATCCAAACGGCGATATGGTTGGTCACACTGGTTCTCTTGAAGCAACAATTATCTCTGTTGAAGCAGTAGATATTGCACTCGCAAGAGTATTAAAGGTTGCAGATGAATATGGCGTGACAGTTCTTATTACTGCAGACCATGGTAATGCAGACGAAATGCTCGAAAAGAACAAGAAGGGTGATTTACAGGTGAGAACAGCTCACTCACTCAACCCAGTTCCATTCATTATTTATAGCAAAAATAAATATGAATTAAAAGAGGGTAACTTCGGTCTTGCAAACGTTGCACCAACAGTAGCAACAATTTTTGGAATTGACCCTTACGACAGTTGGGAAGAAAGTCTTATTAAATAAAATTTTGTATCTTTAAAAATCCTTTTGTGAAGGGGTGAGAAAGATGGGTATTATACCTACACCTGTTCTAAAGCTTGTCTGGAAAAATACTGAGCGTGGTGATATAAAAAGACTCTCAGCGCAATCAGCACCAGATGGCGTAACAGAAATTTGTGATATTCCATATATTGATGATGGTAAATGGCAACATAAGTTAGATGTTTATTTCCCTGAAAATATGGAGAATGAAAAACTTCCTGTTATTATCGATATTCACGGTGGTGGCTGGATGTATGGCGACAAAGAGCTTAATAAATATTACAATATGGTATTGGCTTCAAAGGGCTTTACTGTATTCAGTATGAGTTATACCTTGTGGCCTGAAACAACTGTTCCAGAGCAATTAAAAGAAATTGCAGAAGCGCTTAGTTTTATAAAAAACCAACTTTCTTCATATCCTTGTGACCCTAAAAAAATAATGCTTACCGGTGATAGTGCCGGTGGACAGTTAGCACTTTATTCTGCAGTGCTTTCAGAAAGCAGCGTTTTAAGAGGTGTCTTTTCAGTAAAGGATTGTGGGCTTAAATTCACTTGTCTTGGACTCGTTTCACCAGTGCCGGATATGAATTCAAATTCGCCTATGAGCGCATATACGAGAGGAATGTGGGGTAAGAATTATGCTTCAAGCCCTACCTCGCGTTATATGAATTTTAAAGATATAGCAAAGTTTGCCCAATTGCCACCAACAGTTTTAATTACCTCTTCTGGTGATTTTTTAGCAGAGAAACAAACAATTGCTACATACGAAAAAATCAAAGATTTAGGCGTTAAAGCTGAACTTTATAATTACGGCAAAACAAACGGCAAGCATCTCCCACATGTGTTTTCAGTTCTTTATCCTTATTCTGATGAGGGTAACGATGCAATTGATAAAATGCTTGATTTCTATAGAGAAACATTTTAAAATTAAACCGACTGATTGAATTTCAATCAGTCGGTTTTAATGTAGTAACAACTATTTCAGGTGAATTATTAATTCTCACAGGAACAATACTATTGCCAAGTCCACGGCTAACAACCATTGTTGTGTTATTTTCATTAAAAACACCAGCATCAAATTCAGGGAATAATCCTTGCTCTGGTGCTATAATACCACCAATAAATGGTAATCTGAACTGACCACCGTGAGCGTGACCTGAGAATACTAAATCGACATCAGTATTTTTATACTCTGGGAATAATTCGGGGTGGTGAGAAAGTAATATGCTAAAAGAGTTTTTATCATTAATATTGTTTATTGCTTCTGTAATTTTATCTCTGTAATCGTTATTATAATCCAATTTATATTCTGAGGCATCGTTAAGACCAATAATCTGGATTTTTTCTTTACCTTTTTCAATATAAGTACTGTTGTCTTTTAAAACAATAACACCAATTTCATTAAGTGTATCAATAAATTCAGTATATACGTTAATGTTCACACGTGATTCGTGGTTTCCAACTACCAAATAAACGTCACAGATTTTTAGTACTTCCTTAAATAAATTAATCGGTATAGCAGTATTTGTGTAAAACCCATCAATCGTGTCACCGGTAACAAAAACTGCATCTGGCTTTTGTTCTTTTATAATTTTAAGAAGTTTTTCATTATCTCTTCCGAATTCTGTGTTGTGTAAATCTGAAAGATGAACTATTTTAAATTCACTGAAGCTTTCAGGTAAGTTATCACTTTCAAGAGTATATTCAGTAATGTCAAGCTTAAAATTGTCATAAACAATAAATGCTCCAAGTGTTAAACATAACACAACAAACAAAATAACGATTCTTAAAGTTTTATTATTTTTCATAAGCTTTTTCTATAATCTCGAATTCTCCGTTTTTTAAAATTTTTAATAAATCATCGTTCGTTTTAATCGGCTCATTTGTAATAATACCAGAAATACCAGCACCAGTAACCCTGTGGCAGTCGCTACCGGCAGTTCTTATTTTCAAGTTTTTCTTTTTTGCCCACTCTAAAGCTTTGTCGTTTTCTTCTTTGCTTGATTTTCCGTTTACAATTTCTACACCGTCAAGATATTTAGGGTTGGCTCTGTAAATATAAGGTCTAAAAGGGTGTGCCTGAATTATAATGCAACCATTGTTTCTGAAGAATTTTGCAGTCCTTTTTAAATACATTGGTAAAAGAAAAGGCGATTTTTCCATAAGCTCTTCTGTAACACCATATATTAAATAATCGTTACCATTTAAAAAGAAGCGAAGTTCTACACCTAAAAGAACAGAAAAATCATCCGTTTCATATTTTTTTGCCTCTCTGTAGCCTTTGAGGTAGTGTTCAGTGCGGAGTTTTTTATTAAACATTTCTTTTAAAGAAAAAGTAAAATCAGAATAGTGATTTGTAATTACAATTCCTGAATATCCCAATTCTTTGTATTTCTCAACAAGCTCTTTTGCACTTATCTTAGCACATTGACTTGTTTCTTTTGTATGGCTGTGTATTTCGTATTTCATCAGTAAACTCCAATTTGTTTTCTATATAGCCTATAATAACACTCAAAAATTCCTATTGCAATAGAATTTTAAAAGATATATAATAGTTAAGAAAACAAATTGGAGGTTCTTATTATGCTCGAATTCTTATGGGGGTTCCCCAAAATGCTCTGGAGTGTACTTGTTTTAATTGGTACTCTCGTAACAATCTTTTTAGATGCTGGTGAAGTTACATCATCAGAAGAAGTTGAATTGGTAAACGAAAAATGTGTGGTTTTAGAAAAGGCGTTGATTTCAGGTCAGGGCATTACAACTGATGGTGAATATTTTTATACATCAGGCTCTTTAACTGGTATTTCTACAAGTGGTCTTGCAAAATGGGATAAAGACGGTTTTGTAGTTCTTGCGGACTACACTGCTATGCCGAAAGATTATAGAGAAAATCTTAATCTTAATCACTTGGGTGGTATGAGCTATTACGATGGTAAACTCTATGTTGCTGTTGAGGATTCAGAAGACCAGAACCCATATCTTATGACTTTCTCAGCAGAAACACTCGAATTTATATCAGCTTATAAAATGCCACAGGAGCTTTTAGAGGGTAGCTTCCCTTGGTGTGCAGTTGATGCAAAAAATGGTTATATTTATTGTTCACAATTCCGTGATGTAAATGAAATTTTTGTGTTCGATTTAGAAACTATTGAGTATTCTCATTCAATTAAGCTTTCAGAGCAAATTACAAGAATTCAGGGTGGAGAGGTTTATGAAGATAAGCTTTACCTCTCTTATGATGCTAAAGATGGTAATACCGATTACATATTAACTGTTGACCTTGCAACAGGTGAGGTTGAAACTCTTTGTGAAAGAAATATCCCTGCAAAATGTGGTAACGAAGCTGAGGGCTTAACAGTTTACCCAATGGAAGATGGTTCTTTAATTCACGTTCTTGACTACGATAAAGCAGTTGGAGTTTATACAAGAAGCTACGCTTTAAAAAATTAAGAATGAAAAATAAAAAAACGCTGAGTGCTGCACTCAGCGTTTTTTATTAAACATTAAATCTGAATAATACAATGTCTCCATCCTGCATAACGTACTCTTTACCCTCAGAGCGTACAAGACCTTTTTCTTTTGCAGCCTGCATTGAGCCACATTCCATAAGTACATCGAAAGAAACAACCTCTGCACGAATAAAACCACGTTCAAAGTCTGTGTGAATTTTACCAGCAGCCTGTGGTGCCTTTGTGCCTTTTTTTATTGTCCAGGCTCTTACTTCTGGCTGACCGGCTGTGAGGTAAGACATTAAGCCTAATAAATCGTAGCTTCTTTCTATAAGTCTGTCAAGACCACCAGAAGAAACGCCTATTTCAGAAAGGAACATTTCTTTTTCTTCATTGTCGAGTTCAGCAATTTGTGATTCAAGCTCTGCACAAATAGGGAGAACCTCACTGCCTTCATCAGCAGCAATCTTTTTGACAGCATTAAATCTTTCGTTTGTTTCAATATTCTTTGTGAAGTCATCCTCACTCATATTACAAGCGTAGATAACAGGCTTTGAGGTAAGTAAATCAACTGTGTCAAGAAGCGCCTTTTCATCATCTGTCATTTCAATGCTTCGAGCACACACGCCATTGTTGAGAGCTTCGTTAACTCTTTCAAAAAATGCAACCTCTGTTGCAAGCGATTTGTCGCCCTTCATAGCTTTTTTGCTTCTGTCAATTCTTCTGCCCAATATTTCAGCGTCAGAAAGAATTAATTCAAGATTAATTGTTTCAATATCTCTTTGTGGGTCGATTGAACCCTCAACGTGCATAATATCATCGTTATCAAAGCAACGAACAACGTGAATAATAGCGTCAACCTCTCTTATGTGAGAAAGGAACTTGTTGCCAAGACCCTCACCCTGAGAAGCACCTTTTACAAGACCAGCAATATCAACAAATTCAATTGTTGCAGGTGTAACTTTAGCTGGGTTATACATTTCACAAAGTGCGTCAAGTCTTTTATCTGGGACTGAAACAACACCAATATTCGGCTCAATTGTGCAGAAAGCATAGTTTGCAGCCTGAGCACCAGCATTTGTGAGTGCATTGAAAAGTGTACTTTTACCAACGTTAGGTAAACCAACAATACCAAGTTTCATTTTTATTCTATTCTCCTTAAAAATCCTTTATTTATCAAGCTTTTTGGTGTTCAGATGTAATTTTATACACCATTTATACACCATTTTCCAATTGCGATATATTTTAACACATTATGGTGAGTATTTCAATATTAATATTCGAATAACTTTTATAGTCTTTTTAAAATATTTCAATCATTCTTCAATATTTTATGTTATAATGTAATCATAATGAGAAAATAGGTGAAAACTATGCGACTTTTACTAGTTGAAGATGAAAAACGAATGGCTGAGGCGCTCTCAGAAATATTGCGTCTTGAAAAATATGAGGTAGACCATTATGATAACGGCGTTGATGGTCTTTCTGCTATTGAAAGTGATATTTATGATATTATAATTCTTGATGTTATGATTCCTGGGCTTAATGGCTTTGAGGTAGCAAAAAGAGCGAGAAGCAAGGGTATAAAAACACCAATTCTTATGCTCACTGCAAAGGCAGAGCTTGACGATAAGGTTATGGGACTTGATTGTGGTGCAGATGACTATTTAACAAAGCCGTTTATGACAAAAGAATTACTCGCAAGGCTTCGTGCTTTAGGTAGAAGGGTGCTTGGTTCGAGTGATGGTAGCTTGTCATTTGGTGATATTGCGCTCGATACTGGTACGCTTACGTTATCATGTACAGAAAACTCTCAGAGTGTAAGATTAAGCGAAAAGGAATACAGAATTTTAGAATATTTAATTGCGAACAGTGGGCAAATTTTAACACGTGAACAGCTGGCGGTTAAAATTTGGGGGTTTGAAGACGAAGCAGAATATAACAATGTTGAGGTATATATGTCCTTCACAAGAAAAAAACTCAGCTTTGTCGGTGCGAAAACCGAAATAAAAGCTGTTCGTGGTGTAGGTTATGAATTGAGGTGTGACAATGTTTGAAAAATCGAGAAGAAAAATAGTTTTTTCTATTATGTCAATTCTCGTGGCATTATGGGTTGGTACGCTCGGTGTTATTTATTCCTCAAGTTATTTAGAAATGACAAAACAAAATGAAAGTATGCTCAAAGCTCATGCCGAAATGTATGAGATTTCACAAGAGCAAGAGGATTTTTTGTCACCTGTCAGACCATTTCATGATGGCGAACCTGAGTTTAAGCATAGATTTGAGGATTCACCAATGTTTAAGCTCTCAAAATTTTACACAGTTGCACTTTCATATAATGGCGAAATAATTGAAATAAAAAATGAAGCACCAACTGTTTATAGCAACAGCGATTTAGAAGAATTTGCTAAAAAAATAGTTAGAGAAGAAAAAACAAATGGTATAGAAAAAAATCTTTCTTTTTATAAAGCTGATAAAAATGGTTATATTCTTGTTACTTTTATGGATAATACCATAGTGAATGAAAATGCAGTCACATTATTTCGCTATACATTAATTTTTGGTGTTGTTGCATTAGTGGTATTTTTCTTTTTGTCAAAGTTTCTTGCACGAAAAATTGTGGACCCACTTGAAGAAAGCTATCAGAAACAAAAGCAGTTTATTTCAGATGCAGGTCACGAATTAAAAACGCCTGTATCAGTAGTAAGTGCAAATGCGGAGCTTTTAGAAAGAGAATTTGGTGACAACCAATGGCTTAAAAATATTCAGTATGAAAATGAACGTATGGGTTTACTTATTGGTCAGCTTTTAGACCTTGCACGGACTGAAAATGTAACACCGCAGATGGAATTTATAGATTTCAGTCATCTCGTTTCTGGTGAAGCTTTACCATTTGAAAGTGTAGCTTTTGAAAAAGGTCTTGAACTAAAAACTGATATTTCAGATAACATAAAAGTTACTGGTAACAGTACTCAGTTAAAACAACTTGTTTCAATTTTACTTGATAACGCTATAAAACATACAAACGAAAAAGGTGACGTTTTCTGTAAACTTATAAAAGAAAATAACTTTGCTAAAATATCTGTTATAAATAAAGGTGATGAAATTCCAAAAGAACAGCGTAAAAAGCTTTTTGAAAGATTTTATCGTGTGGATGATGCCCGTAATAGTGAAAGTAACCACTATGGCTTAGGTCTTGCTATTGCAAAAGCTATTGTTGATTCTCATAAAGGTAAAATCGAAGTTCTTTGTTACGATGGACTTGTTGAGTTTCAGGTGAAAATCCCTTTATTAAAATAATTAAAGTTTTTCAATAAAACTTCAATTTATCTCCTGTACAATGTGTATATCAAAGTACAGGAGGTTTTTTATGTCTTTTCAAAGTGTTTTTAAAAGATATGAATTAAAATATCTGCTGACAACTGCACAAAAAGAAAGACTGCTTTCAGAGATGGCACCATATATGAAGCTCGATAAATATCGCAGAACAACCATTCGGAATTTATATTACGACACAGATAGCTATTTGTTAATTCGTCGTTCAATTGAAAAGCCTGTTTACAAAGAAAAACTGCGTATCCGTAGCTACAGCAAGGCGTCGTCAGACAGCACGGTTTTTGTGGAATTAAAAAAGAAGTATAATCATGTTGTTTATAAACGTAGAGAAGCCCTAACAAATAAAGAAGCAGTAAATTGGCTCTCAGGTGAAAAGCCGACAAGTGTAAATAATCAGATAACCAGCGAAATAGATTATTTTCTTAAATATTATGGTAATCTTCACCCCAGTATGTTTCTTTCTTATGAGCGTGAAGCGTACTATTCGTTTGATGGTGGTGATTTTCGTGTAACCTTTGATGACACAATACTTTGCAGACAAGATGATTTGTCGCTTACATCAGAAGTTTTCGGAACTTCAATTCTCCCCAAAGATAAAGTTTTAATGGAAATTAAGTGTAGTGGTGGAATACCCTTGTGGATGACGGAAGTTTTATCGAAGGAAAAAATCTACAAAACTTCATTTTCAAAATACGGAACTGCATATAAAACGCTTGTTTTTCCACAAACCAATAAAATTAATTCATATAATATGTTGGAGGTAACTAAAAATGCTTGAAAATTTATTTAAAGGTTTATTTGACACGGAGCTTACAGCAGTAATCAGTGTAACAGATTTTTTGATTTGTCTTCTGGCTTCGTTGGTTATTGGTGTTTTAATAACATCGGCTTATATGTATCGTACCCGTTACACAAAAAGCTTTGTTATAACATTAGCGCTTCTGCCGGCAGTTGTTTGTGTTGTTATTATGATGGTTAATGGCAATGTAGGAACAGGTGTTGCAGTTGCAGGTGCTTTTAGTCTCGTTCGTTTTCGCTCTGTTCCTGGTACGGCAAAAGAAATATGCACACTGTTTTTAGCTATGGGTGCAGGGCTTATTGCTGGTATGGGTTATATTGGTTTTGCTTTACTTTTTTCTGTTCTTATGAGTGTAGTTTTTGTTGCTTATAATCGTTTGGATTTTGGTTCAAAAAAGAATAGTGAAATATTTAAAACAATTACAATAACAATTCCTGAAGATTTGAATTATACAGAAATATTTAATGATATTTTTTCTGAGTTCACAGCTTCAAATTCACTTGTTAAGGTTAAAAGCACTAATATGGGAAGTATGTTTAAATTAACATATAATATTGAGCTTCGTGATGTCACACGCGAAAAAGAAATGATTGATAAAATCCGTTGCAGAAACGGAAATCTCGAGATTGTTGTTTCAAGACAAGAAACAACAGTAACAGAATTATAATAGGAGGCTTTTATGAAAAAACTAGTATCAGTTTTAATAGCTTTAACACTTTTGATTGTGAGCTTTTCAGGTTGTAATTTAAAAAAAGAGAAAAGTAGTTCAAACAATTTATCTTCTGATGCAGAAAATAATATCTCAAATGATGCTGAGCCTATAAAGGTTGATTTTTCATCTGTTGATGCAGACATGTTTACTGATAGAGACACAAAAACGGAATATGATGAAAATAATGCTGTTAAAATAAAACTTAATGGTAAATCAGCGACATCAAGCTCAAATAGTGTTAAAATATCAGGCTCTACTATAACTATCACAGAAGAATCCACTTATGTAGTGTCTGGTGAATTGAATAATGGTATGATTGTTGTAGATGCACCTGATACGGCAAAGCTCCAGATTGTTTTTGACGGTGTTAATATTTCGAGTGAAACTTTTGCAGCTTTATATATTTTAGAGGCAGATAAGGTGTTTTTGACACTTTCAAAGGGTAGTGAAAATACACTGACCAATGGTGGTGATTTTACTGCTATTGATGATAATAATATTGATGCTACTATTTTTTCAAAACAAGATTTAACCATAAATGGTTCAGGTTCTTTGGTTGTGTCTTCACCAGCAGGGCATGGTATTGCTTGTAAAGATGATTTAGTTATTACAGGTGGTATTTTTCAGGTGAATTCGGCGTCACACGGCATTGAGGCTAATGACAGCGTAAGGATTTTAAATGCCTCACTCACAATTGATGCAGGTAAAGATGCTATTCATTCAGAAAACGAAGATGATGCAGAAAAAGGCTTTATTTACATTTCAAAAGGAACAAATATAAAAGCAGCGGCTGAGGGTGATGGTATTACCGCAGGAGCTTATATGCAAATTGTAGATGGAACTATTGATTTACTTGTTGGTGGTGGTAGTGAAAATGGAAGCAAGGAACATTCAGATTCCTTTGGTGGATTTATGGGTGGTGGAAGACCAGGTGGAATGTCTGGTGGAAAGCAACACGAAGACATGAATAATATTCAAGACAGCGTTACCACTACTGAAGATGATAGCACAAGTATGAAAGGGTTAAAGGCTGAAAATAGTCTACTTATTTCTGATGGTGATATTACCATAAATTCTGCTGATGACGCTATACACTCAGATAATTCCGTTATTATCAATGGTGGTAATTTCGAGCTTGCCTCAGGTGATGATGCAATTCACGCAGAAGAAAGTCTGTCCGTTACTGCAGGTAAAATAAATATTTCAGAAAGTTATGAGGGCTTAGAAGCATTAAATATTGAAATAATCGGCGGAGATATAAGTCTTGTAGCAAGTGATGATGGTCTTAATGCAGCTGGTGGTGTTGACGAAAGTGGCTTTACTGGTGGCAGAGATGGTATGTTTGGTGGTAAACCAGGTGGAAATGGTATGAATGGTGGTATGTCCTCAAATTCAAATGGTAGTATTAAAGTGTCAGGTGGTAAGCTTTATATAAAATCCTCCGGCGATGGAATGGATGCCAATGGTACTTTAGAAATTTCAGGTGGCTACACAGTAGTTACTGGTCCAACACAAGGCGATACTGCAACGCTTGATTATGATGTAAGTGGTGTAATTACAGGTGGAACCTTTATTGGTACTGGTGCAACGGGAATGGCACAAACCTTCAGTAGCTCAGAGCAAGGTGTTATTGCTATGACTGTTGGTAATCGTTCAGCTGGAACAGAAATTACTGTAAAATCAAAAGATGAAAAAACACTCTTAACACAAACCCCTGAGCTTGATTTTGCATTAGTGATTTTTTCATCACCAGAATTAATAAAGGGTGAAAAGTACACTGTCAGCATAGGTGCAGACACAGGTGAAATGGAAGCTAACTGATTTAAAAATGTATACAAAAACTCTCCTTTGTCAATATTATTATTGATATTATTTATAAAGGAGAGTTTTTTTGAATTTCAGAACGGATTTAACACTTGAGAGGGCGGAGCTTGCAAGTGAACAGGGGAAAGGAATAAAAAAAGAATTTAAACATAACGATTTAAGCAACACGACAATTATTGATATTTTAAATGAAGAAACAGCTTCAAAATTAGGAAAAGCAGTTGGACGATATATTACAATAGAAATTCCAGAGCTTCAATTTCTTTCGAGTGATTTACCTAAAATTGTTGAAACTGTAAAAGATTCACTTGATTTATTGTTACCAGAAAAAAATGGGCTTGTGTTAGTTGCAGGGGTGGGTAACAGCGATATTACTGCCGATGCCCTCGGACCTTTTGTTGCTTCAAAAATTCTTTCTACAAGGCATCTTTCAGAGGAACTGCAAAAGAGTATCGGTTTTACTGAGCCGCTAAGACCTGTTTCTGCGATTTCTACCGGTGTTTTAGGTCAGACAGGTCTTGAGTCGAGTGAATATATAAAATGTATCGTGAACGAAATAAAGCCTTGCTGTGTTATAACAATTGATGCCTTGGCTTCTCGTAGTGTTAAAAGACTTGGTACAACTATTCAGATGTCAGACACTGGTATTGCACCAGGCTCTGGTATTAACAATAAACGAAAAAGAATAGATGAAGAATTTTTAGGTGTGCCAGTAATAGCGATAGGAATACCAACAGTCGTTGATGCTTTAACACTTGCAGAAAGCATTTATGGTGAAAAAATAGAACCGGAAACAAGTATAGAAATGATTGTAACTCCGAAGGATATTGATATGTTAATAAAAAATTCATCTTCACTTTTAGCAACAGCAATAAACCTCAGTTTACAAAAATCTTTAACCCAGGACGAGCTTACTGCGTTGTTATAATTAAATAAATTACAGCATAAAAATATATTGCACTACTATTTTTAAATATAGTGAAAGGCGTGTGCAATATGAATAATAAAAACAGAGGATTACAAGGCTTTTTTAGTGTTATACTTTCAGTTTCACTACTGATGACAACGTTTTTCTTTTCAGGTGATTTAGTCAGTTTTTTTAGTAATTTTACATTAGGCTTTTTTGCAGTAATGTCTGGTGTAGATGAAATGAAAAAGAATAATATGAAAATGAGTTCACAGAGTGAAAATGAATTTATAGGTTTTGGCAATAGCTTTGTTGCAGATATTGATTCTGCGGATACAAAAACACCTGAAGATATAGAAAAACTTATGAAAGAAGCAGTTTCTGCTTATGCTTCATTTGAGAAAACAGGTAAAATTGAAGAAACGAAGCTTTCTGCAACATCGACCACAATAAGCTATGGTAACGTGATTGTTAATAATAAAACCGAGACTAAAAAGGTTAATATTAAAAAAGAACTTTCTAAGAAGGCATCTTTCGGAAAAATAACGAAAGACGAGCCATATATTCTTGTTTATCATACCCACACTACCGAAGGCTACGAGCTTTTAGACAAGGGGTGGTATTCAGATGATTATGTATCAAGAACAGATAATTTAAACAAAACAGTTGTGAGAGTTGGTGAAGAAATTGTGAACCGACTCGAGAAAGCTGGTTTTAAAGTTATTCACGATAAAACTATATATGATGCAAATTATAATGGTGCGTATTCACGTTCTCTGAAAACTGTTGAAAAAATATTGAAAGAAAACCCATCAATAGTCATAACACTTGATGTGCATCGTGATGCTATTGAATACAGCAGTGGAACAAAATGTAAGCCAACTGCTACAATAAACGGTAAAAAAGCAGCTCAGGTTATGATAATAACTGGTGCAGAAGAAGGGGATATAAAAGATTATCCAGACTGGAATAAAAATCTTACATTTGCCGTGGCTTTACAGAACAAAGTGGAAGAAAACTATAAGGGTCTTATGCGACCGATATTTTTTTGTCAGAGAAAATATAATATGCATGTGACTCCATGCTCACTTCTTCTAGAAATGGGAACGGACGCTAACACGCTAGAAGAAGCAGTTTATTCAGGTAGATTAATAGGTGATTCTTTGGTGGAATTACTGGAAGAAAATATGTAAAAGTATAAAAGGAAGTTTATAATGGATGAATTTTCAAAGATGTTAAGGAATTTTACTGTTATAACAATAATCATAATAATTCTTATAGCATTTATTTCTGGCTCATTTATTGCAGGCTTTAAGGTGGATTATAATATAACTGGAATTGAAAGAGATAGAATAGGCTATAACAGAGAATATTCAGGCGAAAATATATAAAAAAGTAACAAAAACTGTAAAAGTGTAAAATTCCTATTGAAAAAAAAGACTAGTTATTGTATAATTTACAAAAGGCGTATCGCAAATATCATTTTTGGCGGTTATCGCTTGTTATATGCCTTTATAGCAAGGAGATGGAAACTTTGGCAGTTAAACTTAATACGAAGTATCTTCAGAACTTTGTTGCAAAAGAAGACCTTGATGCAATAAGTGGCGAGGTTGCTTCGGCAGTCGAACTTCTCAATAATCGTACTGGTGCTGGTAACGACTTTTTAGGTTGGGTAGATTTACCAGTTAATTATGACAAAGAAGAGTTCGAAAGAATAAAAAAAGCAGCAGCAAAAATTCGTAGCGATAGCGAGGTTTTAATCGTTATCGGCATCGGTGGCAGTTACTTAGGTGCCCGTGCTGCAATAGAATTTTGTAAATCACAAAATTACAATTACTTAAATAAACCGCAAATCTTTTTTGCTGGTAATACAATTTCTTCAGGGGCTTTAGCTGAAACAATTAAGCTTTGCGAGGGTAAGGATTTTTCAGTTAATGTTATTTCAAAATCAGGTACAACAACTGAGCCAACTCTGGCTTTCAGAGTTTTCAAAGAGCTTTTAGAAGAAAAATATGGCAAAGAAGAAGCAGCTAAGAGAATCTATGCTACAACAGACAGAGCTCGTGGTACATTAAAAGAACTTGCAGATTCTGAGGGTTATGAAACATTTGTTATCCCAGATGATGTTGGTGGCAGATATTCAGTTCTTACCGCTTGTGGTCTTCTTCCAATAGCAGTTGCGGGTATTGATATTGATAAAATGATGCAGGGTGCACAAGAAGCACGAGAGACATTTAAAGCTGGCGATGTTTATACAAATGATTGTTATAAATATGCTGCAATGCGAAATATTCTTTACCGTAAGGGCAAATCTGTCGAAATGATGGTTGCTTATGAACCTGATTTTACAATGATGAACGAATGGTTTAAACAACTTTTCGGCGAAAGCGAAGGTAAAGAGAATAAGGGTATATTCCCAGCATCAGCTATTTTTTCAACTGACCTTCATTCACTCGGTCAATATGTTCAAGACGGCGAAAGATTGATGTTTGAAACAGTTGTTAAAATAAAATCACCAAAGAGTGAGATGGTAATTAAAGAGGATGCCGAAAATAAAGATGGTTTCAACTTTGTTGCAGGAAAAACTGTTGACTTTGTTAACGAACAGGCTTTCTTAGGAACAGTACTTGCTCACTGTGATGGTGGTGTGCCAAATATGATTTTGGAAGTTGACAAAATGGACGAATTCAACTTTGGCTATCTTGTATACTTCTTCTGTAAGGCTTGTGCAGTTTCAGGTTATATACTTAAAATTAACCCATTTGACCAGCCTGGTGTAGAAAGCTACAAGAAAAATATGTTTGCTCTTTTGGGCAAACCAGGTTATGAGTCTTTAGGCGAAGAGCTTAAAGCAAGATTATAAGTAAATAAGCTGAAGACAATTCAGCAAAAAAATAAACGGAGGTAAACACTATGGTTTCACTTATTATCGGCAACAAAGGTTCCGGCAAAACAAAAAAACTCATTTCTCTTATCAATGAGGCTGTTGACAAATCAAACGGAACAGTCGTTTGTATTGAGAAATCACCGTTACTTACTTACGAGGTAACTCACAAAGCAAGACTTATTGAAACAGAAAGATATGGTGTTGAAGGTCCAGACGCATTTTTCGGTATGATTTGCGGTATTATTGCACAAGACCATGACATTACAGAAATTTTTGTTGACGCTACATTTAAAAT
Organism: uncultured Clostridia bacterium; assembly: GCA_937916395.1. Lineage (GTDB taxonomy): Bacteria > Bacillota > Clostridia > Oscillospirales > Acutalibacteraceae > DTU089. The sequence continues at coordinate 29,244 of CALFTN010000018.1, forward strand.
CGTAGGCAGAGATTATGAAGCTTTTGCAGACCTTATCAAAAAGGTTAGCGATATTTCAAAACTTTCAGATACAGACTTTGTATTCACTGTTTCAGAAGACGAAGAAAAACTTCCTACAAGACTCTTCGAGTACGCACAAAAAGCATAAATCAATGGTTTTAGTCCGCCTGTCTTTTGTGGATAGGCGGATTTTTTTGAAAAAAATTACAGATTTTTAAATTATATATTGACAAAACTACATTATTTTAATATAATATCTAGGCGTATTGAGAGGTAGTTAAATGATTATTGAACTTGAGTCTATATTTAATACAGATGGTTCGTCTTATGAATTTGATTACGAACTTTCGCTTTCACATATCACTGTTTCAGGTGTTTCTCCACTTAAATCACCTGTTAAGGTTAAAGGTATAGTGAAAAATAATACCGGCATTGTCACACTTGACGCTAATGTTGAGCTTGTTTATTCAGCATCTTGTGACCGTTGTGCCGAAGAAACTGAGAAAACATTTAGTTATGATTTTTCTCATAATTTAATTGCATCTTTAAGCAACGAGGATAATGACGATTTTCTTGTTGTTAGTGATATGCGACTTAATTTAGATGAGCTTATTGAAGAAGATGTCAATTTAGAATTACCAACTAAATTTCTTTGTAGTGATGATTGCAAAGGCGTTTGTGTAATGTGTGGTAAAAATCTTAACAAAGACCAATGTGACTGTAAGAAGCCAATAGACCCACGTCTTGAAGGTTTGCTTCAGTTTTTGGAATAATTTTAATTAGTAAACAAAACATTTATTGTTAAAACATAAGGAGGAAACTTAAAATGGCAGTACCAAAGAGAAGAGTTTCAAAAGCAAGAAGAGACAAGAGAAGATCAAACGTATGGAAAATGGATGCTCCACAGCTTGTAAAATGCCCACAATGTGGCGAATACAAGAGAGCTCACAGACTTTGCACAGCTTGCGGTTACTATAACGGCAAACAAGTAGTAGTTATTGAAAAATAATTATTTTTGTGCAGTAATTAAGTGAATTGGCTTTCAGGGGCGGTGAGAAATATCTCTCCGCCCTATTGGAGTTTTATTTTGTAAGGTGGTGATTTCTTGTCAGTAGTTGTTATGTCGGTTTTAGTAAATTCATACGGCGAAAAGGCTGGTATTTTGAAAAATGATGAAATTATATCAATAAATGACAGAGAAATTACCGACGTTTTAGATTATCGTTTTGCAATACAGAGTAAAAAACTCTCAATTGTTTTAAAGCGTGGTTTAGAAGAATTTAAGGTTAACATACGAAAAAGCAGTGAGTTTTCTGATATAGGTCTGGATTTTGAAACTTACCTTATGGACAAGCAACACTCTTGCAAAAACAAATGTATTTTTTGTTTCGTTGACCAGATGCCCAAGGGTATGAGAGATACTTTGTACTTCAAGGATGATGATTCTCGTCTTTCATTTCTTTTTGGAAATTACATCACGCTTACCAATCTTACTGAAAAAGAAGCCGAAAGAATTTGCCAACTGCACATAAGCCCTATAAATATTTCTGTTCATACAATGAACCCTGAGCTACGTGTCAAAATGATGAAAAACAAAAACGCAGGGGATTCATTAAGGTTTATTAAAAAATTTAGTGAAGCTGGAATATTAATGAACACTCAACTGGTGTTATGTCCGGGTATAAATGATGGAGAAGAGTTGAGGTACTCATTAAGCGAACTTGCAAAATACAGTCCATATATTAACAGTATTGCGGCTGTTCCTGTTGGTATTACAAAATATCGCGAAACACTGGAGCATCTGGATATTTACAATAAAGAAAAAGCAAATGAAGTTATAGATATAATAGATGAATTTAATGCACACTATTCATTTTTTAATGATGGAAAAATTCTTGCTTTCGCTTCAGATGAGTTTTATCTTTTAGCAGAACGAGAATTTCCAACAGAAGATTATTACGGTGAATATAGTCAGCTTGATAACGGCGTTGGAATGTGCACACTTTTAAAAAGTGAATTTATGAGTGCGTTAAAAGAAATTAAATCAAAAGAAATAAATCGTGAAATAACTTTAGTTACTGGCGAGTCTGCATATTCACTCTTATGTGAACTGAAAGAAAAAGCAGAAGAAAAATTTGAAGGCTTAAAGGTTAATGTTATTAAAATTATAAATGAGTTTTTTGGTACAACTGTTACTGTTGCAGGACTTCTGACCGGGCAGGATTTAATTGAACAGTTAAAAGATAAAAAACTGGGTGACGAGCTTTTAATTCCACGTGTTTCTTTAAGAAACGAGGGGGATAAATTCCTTGATGATATAACATTAGAAGAGCTTTCTGAATGTTTAAAGATTAAAGTTACCCCAGTAGAAAATGACGGATATAAACTATTAGAAAAAATTTCAGGAGGTGCTTAAAATGGCGCAACCAGTAGTAGCGATAGTGGGCAGACCAAATGTTGGTAAAAGCACACTTTTTAATAAGCTTACAGGTAAAAGACTTGCTATTGTAGATAATACACCTGGTGTTACAAGAGATAGAATTTTCGGTGAGTGTGAATGGTTAGGTCATAAAATGATGCTTGTCGATACAGGTGGTATAGAACCATATTCAGACGATATTATTCTCACACAGATGCGCCGTCAGGCACAGCTTGCAAT
>CALFTN010000019.1 GCA_937916395.1 uncultured Clostridia bacterium
TGATATGCAATTCCTGCGGAATTGATGATATACACGGCTTTCGCCGTGATTTATGTAAGAGTTCGAATTCATATTCAATAATGCCGAAAATATCTTTTTTGTAGCCCATAGACAAGCGATAATAATCCGAAATTTGTCATTTATGGTGACTGTTTCGGATTATTATTTTTTTGAAATCATTTATATATTGAATAAATACCCTTTTTGTGTTAAACTAACCGTAACACATTAAAAGGATGGTGAGATTTTGGAAAAGAAAAATTTATATTTCGGTAAAGATTTTTTAGAGCTTGACAATGCTGCAAAGGTCTTCCCCGGGCAAAACACAAAAACCTGGTCTAACATAATTCGTTATTCCATAAATCTCACAGTAGATATTAACCCTATAATTTTAGAAAAAGCATTAAAAGATATTTTACCGCGCTTCCCTTCTATGTGCGTTAAAATAAAACGAGGTTTTTTCTGGTATTACTTTGAACACAACGACAATATCCCTGTTATTTTAGAAGACGACCTAAAACACCAATGTGTGCCTATAAGGTATGATGACAGTAATGACTTTTTATTCAGAATTTTCTATTTTAAAAACCGTCTTACTATAGAAGCATTTCACGCACTCACAGATGGTTATGGTTGCGAAATTTTCATTAATACTCTGGCAGCACAGTATTTAAGACTTTTGGGTCACAACATTTCAAATGGTGGTTCCGTTTTTGATATAACTGAAAAGCCAAAGAAGGAAGAATTAGAAGATTCATTTGTAAAAAATGCAACTAAAGGTGCTAAAGCTTCGAGAAGCAAGCCAAATATTTATCACAGAAAAGGTAAAAAGCTCCCTGCTTTTTGTTCACACGTAACTTTGGGATATATTCCAGTTGACAAAATAAAGGAGCTCTGCAAAAAGCATGATGTTACTATTACAGAATTCTTCACAGCAGTTCTAATAGAAATTTATATCAGTTTTCAAAAAAAGGAAGAAAAGAAGCAAAAAGAAATAAGTATTCAGGTGCCTGTTAATGCAAGAAATCAATTTGATTCTCAAACTCTCCGTAATTTTTCACTTTGTTACAGTGTAAGAATCGACCCAAACTTAGGTGAATATACATTTGAAGAAATTTTAAAGCAAACTTCACTTTATTTAAGATATATAAACAACAAAAAAACTTTAGGTGCAATGTTTGCTTCCAACATCAAATTAGAAGCAACTCCTTTGATGCGAATTATCCCTCTTGTTATTAAGGACTTGGCAATTGGTATTTCTTATGCTCTTACTGCAGAATGTACTACAACCGCACTCCTCACAAATCTCGGCAAGGTAGATTTACCAGAAGATATGTTACCTTTTGTTGAAAGCACAATTTTAATGCCACCACCAGGGCTTTTGAACGGTGGTAGAATCGGTCTTTCTTCAGTAAAAAATGTTTTTACAGTCGCTGTTGCTAACTGTTATGAAGATACTGATTTTGAAAGAATATTTTTTACAAAGCTTCAGGAAATTGGAATTCCGGTTACTCTTGAAACTAATTATGCTACAAAAGATGGCGACAATTTACTTGAGCCACTCCCACAGCAAGAAGTTACAGCTTATCAGAAGAAAAAGCATACAGTAACTTTGGCTTCTTCTATTCTTGCTTTTTTAAGTATTGCTTCTGTTATTCTTAATATTTTACTTACCCCAGAAACACCGTGGTCGAGTTACGTTGTTTCTTCAAGCTGTATTTTGTGGAACCTTTTAATTTCACCATTTATTTTGAGAAGATATCTCACAAAATTCAATAGTCTTATGACTACCTTTGGTAACGTTACTCTGCTTGCAATATTGGCAGAAGTTGTAATGTATTTTATTCCACATAGCATTATTTTTGACTGCCTCAATATGACTATTGGTGCAACTGCATTTATTTTCTTTATAATAA
>CALFTN010000020.1 GCA_937916395.1 uncultured Clostridia bacterium
CTTTTCCTGCGCCGGGAGCGCCGAGAAGGATTAAGTTCATATCATTTACCTCCGAATCAATCAAGGAAGCCTTTATAGTGACGCATCATCATCTGGCTTTCGAGCTGTTTCTCTGTTTCAAGAGCAACGCCGACCATAATGATAATTGATGTACCACCAACAGCAAGGTTCATACCATATTCTGTGAAAAGGCCTGCAATCTGTGAGTAGATGATTGGGAACATTGCTACGACGCTGAGAAGAAGTGCGCCGATAAGTGTCATTCTGTTAAGAATGTTTGTAATGTAAGAAACTGTTGGTTTACCTGGGCGAATACCTGGGATTGAACCGCTGTTCTTACGAAGGTTATCTGCCATTTCAATTGGGTTATACTGGATAGCCGCATAGAAATAAGCAAAGAAAATAATGAAAATAAAGTAGATTGTTCCATAGAATGGGTGTGTCTGACCAAGCCATACTGTTGTGAGCTTGTTCCAGAAACCGCCTTCTTCACCTGGAGCAAACATAGCGATTGTAGGAAGAATTGAAAGCACTGAGCTTGCAAAGATAACAGGGAGAACACCGCACATATTAACCTTGATAGGCATATGAGTATTCTGACCGCCGTACATTTTACGACCTACAACACGTTTTGCGTACTGAATCGGGATTTTTCTCTCACCATTGTCCATCCAAACGATGAAGAAAATCATACCAATAAGAGCAACTGCAGCGATTGGAACGAGTACGAAGTAAGCGCCACCTCTGTCCATATACTGATAAAGGTTAGCGATTGTAGTTGGCATACGAGCTACGATACCTGCAAAGAGAATCATTGAGATACCATTACCGATACCCTTTTCGTTAATCTGTTCACCGAGCCACATTACAAGTGCTGTACCTGCAGTATAGCAAATGATAACTACGATTGCCTGTAACACTGCTGAGAAACCTGTAAATGCTTTACCGTTTGCATCTGTTAAAAGCATATCCTGAGACTTGATGAAGAAGTAGTATGCAATACTCTGTGCAAAACCAAGTCCAAGTGCTGAATAACGAGTAATTTTATTCATTTTCTTTCTGCCTTCTTCGCCTTCCTTAGAAAGTTTCTGAAGGTAAGGGATTGCAACAGTAAGAAGCTGAATAATAATTGATGCGTTGATGTAAGGTGTGATTGAGAGAGCAAACAAAGTACCATAGTTGAACGCATTACCTGTCATCATTGAAAGGTATGTGAGGAATGTACCTGCAGCCTCTTCGCCGAAAATACCCTCTGATGCAATATCAACAAATGGTACCGGCATTGCTGAACCGATTCTGTAAATTAAAATTATAAGTGCTGTGAAAAGGAGCTTCTTACGAAGGTCTGTGATTTTCCACGCATTGATAAATGTACGGAACACGGTTAAATCACCTCAGCCTTTCCGCCTGCTGCTTCGATTTTCTGCTTAGCAGAATCTGAATAAGCATTAACCTGAACAGTAAGCTTTTTGCTGAGTTCGCCATTTCCTAATACTTTAACTCCATCAAGAGCTTTCTTTACAAGGCCTGTGTTAACAAGTGCCTCAATTGTTACTGTTGCGCCATCCTCAAATGCGTTGAGTGCTGAAACGTTAACAGTTGCGATTTCCTTAGCGAAAATGTTGTTGAAACCACGCTTTGGAAGTCTTCTCTGTAAAGGCATCTGGCCACCTTCGAAGCCGACCTGCATACCTCTACCTGCACGGGCCTTTTGACCCTTGTGACCCTTACCTGCTGTTTTACCCTGACCTGAAGCAGCACCACGACCGATACGCTTTACGTCTTTCTTTGAACCAGCAGCTGGTGAAAGTTCGTGCAATTTCATATTGTGCACCTCCTTAAGCCTTTGTAACCTCTAAAAGATGAGAGATTTTCTTTATCTTACCTTGTGTCTGTGCGTTATCAGGTTGTTCTGAAACGTCACCAATTTTGCGGAGACCAAGTGCATAAGCAGTGGCAATTTGGTCTTTTTTGCTTCCGATAAGACTCTTAACGAGTTTAACCTGAATTTTTTCCATCTTGTCCACTCTCCTTATTCTGTAATCTCTTTAACTGATTTGCCACGGATAGCAGCAACTTCTTCTGCTGTACGGAGCTTTGAAAGACCGTCGATAGTTGCTCTAACTACGTTGCAAGGATTGTTTGAACGAAGTGCTTTTGAACGGATGTCCTTGATACCTACCATTTCAACAACGGCACGAACAGGACCACCAGCAATAACACCAGTACCAGGTGCTGCAGGTTTCATAAGAACTACGCCTGCGCCAAACTTACCTGTAATTTCATGTGGGATTGTTGTGCCTTTAAGAGAAACTTTGATAAGGTTCTTCTTAGCAGCTTCAATACCCTTACGGATAGCATCTGGAACTTCGCCTGATTTACCAAGACCGAAGCCTACGATACCGTTACCGTCACCTACAACAACTAAAGCGGAGAATTTCATAATGCGGCCGCCCTTAACTGTTTTAGAAACACGGTTGATAGCAACTACTCTTTCCTGAAGTTCGAGTGTTGATGCGTCAATAATAGCCATTACTTTTTTCTCCTTTCCTTAGAAGTTGAGGCCGCCCTCACGGGCACCTTCTGCGAGAGCTGCTACTCTACCTGTGTAAACGTAGCCGCCTCTGTCAAATACAACATCTGTGATGTTCTTTTCTTTTGCACGTTCTGCAAGGAGTTTGCCAACTTCTTTAGCTGCATCCTTGTTACCGCCATAATTTGCAAAGTCCTTCTCTGTTGATGAAGCGCTTACGAGTGTTACACCTGCAACGTCATCAATCAACTGAGCATAGATATGCTGGAGAGAACGGAACACATTAAGGCGTGGGCACTCTGCAGTGCCTGAAATCTTGGCGCGGACTCTCTTATGTCTCTTGAGTCTTGCTGCCTTTGTATCTGGTCTGTTAACCATAGCTTTACTCTCCTCCTATTATTTGCCCTTACCGGCTTTACCTTCTTTACGACGGATATGTTCGTCAACATATTTGATACCCTTGCCCTTATATGGCTCCGGTGGTCTCTTTTCGCGAACTTCTGCTGCGAACTGACCAACAATCTGCTTGTCAGGACCTGAGATAACAATTTTGTTAGGTGTTGGTGTCTCAACAGTTGTTCCTTCTGGTGAAGGCATAATTACCTGATGTGAGAAACCAATGTTAAGAACAAGGTCTTTACCCTGCATTGCTACACGATAACCTACGCCGTTAACTTCGAGTTCTTTTGAATAACCCTTCTCAACGCCTTCAACCATGTTAGCGATGAGTGTACGTGTAAGACCGTGGAGTGATTTGTTAAGGTTTGAGTCATCTGGACGAGTTACTGTAATAACTGCACCGTCAAGTTCAACCTTCATATTGCTGTGCACTGTTTTAGTAAGTGTGCCCTTAGGGCCTTTAACGGTAACAGTGCTGCCATCTACTTTAACTTCTACCCCTGCAGGAACTGCGATAGGGTTTCTGCCTATACGTGACATTTACT
>CALFTN010000021.1 GCA_937916395.1 uncultured Clostridia bacterium
ATAAGCTGCTCTTGCATAAGCTGTAATTACACTTGATGTAAATTCTGGATTAGAGTCTAACTTCAAACTATACTCAATAACGTGGTTATTCTCTTTATTTTTGCCAGTTTTACCAGTTCTGATAACAAAACCTCCGTGTGGAATACCACTGTGATTTTTTTGCAATTCTTCCATTGAAATAAAGTTTACTGTTGTGTCATACTCATCAAAATAGTTTTTCATAGTAACTATTTCTTTTTCAATGCGTTCTTTATCTGCCCCATCTTCTACAACTACAAAGCATTCTCTTGTGTGCTTTTGTCTTGCTGTTAATTCCGATTGACTACCACTTCTCACAGCCTCTAAGGCACTATCTACTGGAATAGTGTATTGTCGTGCATCAATAACGCCATCAATACGTCTTATTGCATCTGAGTGACCCTGACTTACACCCTTACCCCAGAATGTGTAATCGGCACCTTCAGGTAAAATTGCACCACCATAAAGTCTTAAAAGAGAGAACATACCTGGGTCCCAACCAACAGAAATAACTGCTACCTTGTTTCCCTTTTTCGCTTTTTCGTCTACGTTAGCAAAATGCTCTGGTATTCTCTTGTGTGTATCAAAGCTATCAACAACGTTAAAATACTCTGCCATTTTTGGTGTTTGTTCTGGCAAATCTGTTGCACTACCACCACACATAATAAGAACATCAATATCGTCTTTGTGATTTAAAACGTCATCCACGTGATAAACAGAAACACCTTCTGTCATTACTTTTACAGTAGATGGGTCACGGCGTGTAAACACAGAAGTCACCTGCATATCAGGATTTCCTGTAACTGCACACTCTACACCCTTTGCAATATTGCCGTAACCGAAAAGACCAATTTTAATCATTTATATCAACTCCAGAAATAGTATTACATTTATAACAAAAATATTTTAAAACCAAATGCCCCATTCGTCAAGTGTTTTCTTAACGAATAAGGCATTTTTTTATTAATTTACAAATTCTAATATTTCATTTATCGTTATTTCAATTTGTTCTTCCCTTGTTATTTCAGCTTCACCATCACCGTCTTGCTCACCATAAGCACCAAAATAAGCGTGGCAACCGCCATCTATTATAATTTCTTTAAAATCTTCTGGTAAATTAGTCTTGTATTCAGAATACTTTTCCATATTGAGAACGCCATCATTACTGCCATAGATTAAAAGAACCTCTAAGTCGGAATCACTTAAATCTGCAGTTGAATATGAAGCGAGTAAAATAAGTCCGTTAAAACTATCAGCATTTTCTGCAATATAACTTGCAGCCATAGAGCCCCCCAAAGAGTGACCAGCCATATACCAATTCTCAATTTCAGGGTGTTTCTCTATAATACCATCGGCGGCATTCATATCTAAAACCGCAAGATTCCCAGGCATTGTAACAAGTATTGACAAAACTCCTTTTTCTGCCAAAGAGTGCATTAAAGGCGCATAACTTTCAGCTTCGACCTTACCACCAGGGTAAAAGATTACACCTTTAGTTGCATTTTGCGATGCAAAAGTGTACACACCATTTTCTTCTGTTACTTCAACACTTGTGTTTGGTGTGGAAATAAGAGAAATCGCCATGTCTTCTGCACGGTAATAGTCATTTATATAATAAACAGTACCACCGACCAAAGATAATATTAAACCAATAATTATTACAAATGTGATTTTCTTTTTCATTAAAACATACCGCCATTAAATTTTTGCTGGGCTTTTACAATAGGTATAAACCCAACTACCATACCTACTATTAAAATAATAACAGGAATTAAATTTTCTATAAATAAAGCAAGGGCCCCTGAAATTACTAAAGGTAAACTAAAAATAATTAACGCCTTACCCATAGCCTTGCCGTAACCAACTTTATCGGTCACATTTTCCTGATGATATGAGTGGATGAGTGCTATATTGCCCTTGTAAACGCTTATACCCAATATAATAAACATAAGTGACGTAAGAAATAGAATTATTGAATAAATCGACATATCGTTAACGTAACACCTCCTTTATTTTATCAAGAAATGCTTCTTCTCCAAATGTATTAAATTTAAAAAAAGCTCCCTGACTTCCACCAGAAGTAATTGCAGAAACAAGAATTTCACCATTGTTATTCTGAAAAAACGTTACGCTAAGGCTCACCCTGTTTGAACCGGAATAGCTATAACGCTCAAAAACACGAACACTGCAACGAGCATCTCCACTATTAAAATCGCTTGAGTCTTCAAGCGAAGCAGTAAAAGAACCGTTGATTATTTCAGTTTCAACTCTTTTAATAACTGCATCAAAATTACCATTTACTGTAGTTTCAAACTTTGCCATTTTAATTCTCTCCTTTATGCCTTACTCAGCAACGCTACACATTCTACATGGCTCGTATATGGAAACATATCAACCGGCTGAATTTTCTTTACCTTATAGCCATTTTTAGTTAAATAAAACAAATCTCTTTGCTGGGTTTCAGGATTACAACTTATATATACTATCTTTTCAGGTGACAAAGCTAAAACGGACGACAAAAATCTTCTGTCACTACCAGCTCTTGGCGGGTCCATAAAGACCACGTCTGCCTTTTCGCCTGCTTCTTTCATTTTAAGCATAAATTCACCTGCATCTGCACAAATGAATTTTGTATTAGTAATATTATTGATTTTAGCATTTATTTTAGCATCTTTTATTGCATCGCTATTCACTTCGCAACCAATAAGCTCTTTTACATTTTTTGAAGCAATAAGACCGATTGTGCCAATTCCACAATACGCATCAATTACCCTTTCTGTACCCTTAAGCTCAGCATATTCTATTGCCTTACCGTAAAGCACCTCTGTCTGCACAGGGTTAATCTGATAAAATGATTTTGGCGAAATTCTGAAACGGTTGTTACACAAAACATCTTCAATATATCCGTTGCCAAAAAGAACTTCTTCACGGTCGCCTAAAATCATACTTGTAAATTTATTGTTTACGTTTTGCACGATTGTGGTTATTTCAGGATGAAGCTTTAAAAGTTCTTTTATAAAAGCGTTTTTAGATGGAAAGTTGATTACACCAGTAACTAAAACAACCATTATTTCGTTAGTCTTAAATCCTCTTTTAACTAAAACATGACGAAGAAATCCTTTCATTGTTCTTTCATCAAAAACTGTTAGTTTAAAGCTTTTTACAAGCTTTCTTATTGTTACAATAATTTCGTCTGCTTTTTTGTCTTCAATTAAGCAACTGTCAATCTTAACTATATTATGCGTACTCGACTGATACACACCAGAAATAATTTCGCCACCACGAGTGCGACCAAAAGCCGCTTGAACCTTGTTTCTGTAGTGGAATGGGTGTTCCATACCAATAATTGGAGAAACCTTATGAAAACCACCCAAAAGCTTATTCACTTTTGCTTGTTTAAATTTAAGCTGTTCATCATAGCTTAAATTCCATAGCTGACATCCACCACATTTTTTTGAAACAGGGCATTTATTGCCTTGTGGTGATTTCTTCACAGTATTTTTATTAACAGTAACTTTTTTATTTTGTTGCTTCTTCTCTGTCATTCTTTTTTCCTTTATTTTCACTTTTCTCGTTGTACACTACATATTTACAATATAAGAATTCTGTCACCATATTAGTTGCCATAGTAACACCTAAAATTATGTACTCAACAAAATCGGCAGTAAATCTTTGTGCTGCCATTTCGCCTAAAATTACTGAAACAGGTGTGAACACACAATAGAACCCAAAAACCTTAAGCATAGCTATTGGAATATTGTTTGCAGATTTGAAGGTAAATTTACGATTAAATGTAAAGTTCCAGAGAACTGAAAGAATGAGTGCGACTAAATATTTTGCACCATACTCAGAGTTAAAGAGCCAGTTTGTTATAGCGTTATTGCCTTCCATATCTGGAAAAAACTCATTAAGAAGTGTAAAAGACACAACCTGAATAATTCCTGCAGAAGCAGAAAACAGTGCAAATTTTACTGCCTGAATAACATTTGAATTTTTTGCAGATTTTTCGTTCATATAAAACACTCCCGAAAATTATTATTTATTGTATTTTATCATACATAACCGCTATTTGCAATATTATGCTGAACGAAAAGTACGCAGTAGCGATAATGTGTAACACCAATTATCTCAAGAAATAATTGGCGTTACACAAACAAAATCTGACATATAAATCGTTAGATTTGGATGCAGAAGGCATTTTCTTCATCCCCGAAGGCGTACACAGGTACGTCGAGTGGGTGAAAAAATGACTAAAAACCCCGAAACTTTCGAGTTTCGGGGTTTTGTTCTGCGCCAAATATAGCGATTTATATTTAATATAATTCGTCTGTTGGTATACCAGCAGCCCAGCAAAGAATAAATCTTGCGTCATCTGTTGAGATTTCGCCGTCTTCATTTGCATCGATGATAATTTGTTTATCTTCATCTTCTGGCTTTTCTTGGAGACCTGCTGCAATTTTAAGAGCAGCTCTTGCGTCTTTTGTTGTGATAAGGTAGTCGTGGTCAACGTCACCAAGACAAGTATCAATGTTTATACCCTTTGTAAATCTCTTATATGTGTTATAGAGACTGAATTGTGGGTAATTTTCTTTATCTGTAAATACGGTGTGTTGGTCATCCATTGAAAGAAGCCACATAACAATATCACAAGTTCCATCACCCTCATAAGTACCATAAGCTACGTGCTGAAGGTTTTTAATGAACCAAGTCTGTTCTGGGAACATACAGGTTGAAGCGTCAACCTTATAATCCCAAGAAACATGATAGTGACCATCCTTCTTAACTTGTGTATAAGAGTTACCCCAATCATTGAATGCTGAAAGGTAATCTGCACAAGTTGCGCCACCACTTGCATATTTTGTATCTACTACCATATCGCTGGTATTAAGACTTTCGTTAATAGGAGCAATTTGCCTGTTGTAACCACAAACAATACCAAATTTCATGCCATCTGCTTCAGCTTCTTCAACAACAGCCTTAGCGTTTCTCTGGATTGCATTGTAAGCGTCAATCTTTTCTAAAAGATTAGCATCAACACCCTCTGGGAAGAGGAAAGCTTTTGCAGCATCATAATAATCTGCTGGAACCAAGCACCAAAGTCCTGGCATACCTGCTAACATATCTACAATAATCTCTTCATAGATTTGTGGCTTCATACCTTCAACTGCATCTTGCAAGAAGAAGAAATATTCTTCAGTAAATTCTTCATTCGTAGCGAAGCTTGAAAGGATAACTGCAATAATATGAGTTGTAGCACTGCCGTCTGACATACCAACAAGGAAGTTTTCGTAAGCGTAAACATCAAGTGCAATATTGCCTGTAAAAGCATCACCAGCAAGTGATGTACCCTGCCATGCAGGTGAAGCGAAAACAAGGTTATTGATATCTGAGCCACCAAACTCTGAAAGATAAGCTAATGTAACTGCGGAACCCTGACTTATAGCAACAACATTAACTTCACTTGAACCTGTTCTTGCTTTAACATATTTAATGAAATCGTTAAGGTCTTTTGCGCAATCAATTGGGCTTTCACGCCAATCGTAGCCAAAAGAATAAACCAAATCAGGATTGTATTGCTTTGCGTATTTTAAACCAAATGCTGTAAAGATAGTTTTCTGTTCTTCTTCTGAATAAGCAGACATTGGTTCATCATAAGTTTCGTGAGTAACATTATCATTTTTTGGTGTACCATCTGTGTTGTAAGCAATATCATCCAACATATTTTTAACTATTGGAAGAACTCTCTTACCAAATGCAGCCCAGTCGGCACCCTTTGCACCATATTCAATGAAACCTGTAAGAAGAGCAGTAGTAAGGTCGGCAATCATACCGTCAGTACCCATATTTTCTGGTGGGAATACTGTAACCTCCTGATCTGTACCTGCATTCTTAACAAGTGGAATAGCAGCAAAGCCTTGAACAACAACAAGTGGAACCTCAGTTGCAGCAGCAGCAGGAACCAAAAGTGCAAGACCTGCAAGCATAAGAGCAAGTGTAATGCTTAACACTTTTTTAAATGCTTTCATATATATCCTCCTAATAACGACTTGGGAAAGTTCAGACACTATACCCCATATATACACATTGCATTGTACCACACAATTTTGTCAAATGCAAGAGAATATGCAAAATTTTAGCAACAATTATAATGATTTTCTTTGTTTTTTGGTTAAGGCGACGAGAGATATAACCTTATGTCCACTATATTTTTATGCTAATTTCTCCGCTACTTAAAAATTTGCGTGTTCCATTCTCAAATTCTACTTCTAAACAGGCGTTTTCATCAATTGAAATCGCCCTTGCTTTTTTCTTGCTCTCACCTGAAATAACTGTTATTTCTTTACCCAGGCAAAAACACTTTTTACGGTATTCGTTCATAAAAGAAGCAAGCTTCAACTCTCTATAAATATAATAAAACTCGTTAAGAAAATCTGCAATAAACTTTTCTTTTAAATTTTCAGTTTCATTTTCAAAAACTGCACCTGCAATATCTTTAATAGCTTCTGGAAAATCATCTTTTGGTTTCACAAGATTTATCCCAACGCCCAAAACTGCGAAATCAAGTTTTTTGGTTTCAGAATTTATTACGCTTTCACATAAAATTCCACAGACTTTTTTCCCATTCACAAAAACATCATTCACCCATTTAATCTGTGGTTTTTCTGAGTCTGAATTTTCTAATACTCTTGTTACTGCAACTGCCGCCGCTGTTGTAATTAAACCAACTTTTTCAAGCTCTAAATCTGGTTTCAAAAGAACGCTTAAATACACTCCTGTATCCTTCGGTGAATAAAAGCTTCTGCCCAAGCGACCCTTTCCGCCTGTTTGTGAAGAAGCAACAAACGTGCACCATTCGTTTTTACTTTTACCTTGTTCTTTTAAAAGTGTATTTGTAGACGTTACACTTTCAAAAACATTTATATCAATCTCTTTTAATTCACTACACAAAAAACTATTTATTTTTTCTAAAGAGAACATTTTATCACTTCCAATAAAAAACAGCATCTGATAGCCAGATGCTGTCTTATGTAATTTTAAAATTATTAATAAGTAACTGTGTAAGATGCTTTTGTTGCCAATGGAATAATTGCACCTAACTTGTCAAAGTTAATGGTCCATTTAAGGTCATAATCTGCTGAAATAACATTTCCTGTTGCTTTGTCAACCTTTAAAACGATTGTTGAAGCCGGATATTCCATTGTAGCAGTACCAACAAGGCTTGTTGCTACACTAGGAATGTTATCATTAACAATACCGGGAAGAATAACGTTAAATGCCTTAGGTGCATGACCATCGCCATGTTTTACAGAATCAGACTTAGCATCAGGAACTGTTTCAATTGTGATTGTGTAAACACCATTAGCTTCTGTACGAGTTGCCTTTGCAACGTCTGCTTCAGTAAGCTTACTTGCATAGTCTTCGCCTTCAACAGGGAACTTTGCTTTAATATCAGCACCTGTATATGTAGCTTCACCCTGACTGTTATCTTGAAGCATACCATCTAACCAACTGTCGCCACCAAGCATTTTATAAATACCATTGAGAGCACTTGGGATTGTTGGTGTACCACCAAGATAGTTTGTAACGTTACTTTGTTTCACTTCTTTGGCACTTGTTTTAACACTGTTAACAGATTTGTTGAAATACTCTACGATTTCAGCTTTTTCTGATTTTGCAGTGGTTGAACCATCGTTTTTGTCAGCAGGCTTCTTGTCATCTGTTGTACCTGTAGAGCCAGTGTTACCACTTGGTTGAGTTGGTGTTGTGCTATCTCCACCACTTGGCTGTGTAGCATCTGGTGTTGGGGTAACTGTACCAGCATTACCTGAATCACCTGAAACAGTACCACCCTGATTTACTGTACCCTGTTGCACAACAGTACCTTGTTGTACTGTACCAGTAGATGCAACTGGTGTTGAGTTAAGTCCGAAAAGAACCATAACTGTTGCAATATTGTTTGTAGTAATAAGTGTAATAGCAATACAAATTGCTGCTACTGCGAGAATAATTTTCATTGCAGGGGTTAATTTCATAATATCCCACTCCATTCTTCAAAATCTGTTTCATTATAACGATTATAGTTAGTCGAAACAGCGTAAATTTGCGCTGTTTCGATACCAAATCATATATTTGGTATCGGATTTTCTTTGAAAATCCGACTATAATCCTTTCAATGACTGTATTGCAAAATTGTATTTTTGGAAAACAATTTTGCTGAAAGCCGAAAAATCGGCTTTCGCGAAACGCAACTGCGTTTCGACCAATTACAGTAATTATAGAATGAATTTTATAAAAAGTCAATAGAATTGAAGAAACAAACGAATTTAATTGCTATATTTTTCAAAAAAACTATTGTTATATTAATAAATTTAAGGTAAAATAAACTCGTTTAAAATTTATAAAGGATACAAATTGATGTTAAAAGACAATACGCTTATTAAAAATTTAAGTTACGGCATAACCGCATTTTTATTTATATTTTCTTATTCATTATGCTTTGCAGCAGCTTTACAACTTAATATATGGTACGCTCTTGTTACAGCAATTACATCTTCACTTATTTCTGTAACACTAAAATCAGAAATCTTGGCACCTGATACATTTTTTACAGTGCCACTTCTATTAGTTTTATCCGCAGAAAACAATGCTTTATTGCCTTTTTCTGTCATAGGAGGAGCATTAGTTTATTTTGCGTTCAATAAAAAGTTTAACGAAATTAAAATTCAGCCAGTAGTTTTTGGGGGACTTTCTCTAAGCCTTGCCTTTTCAGTTACCGCACTTCTCACAACACATTATTTTGGGATTGGCGCAGAAGGCTTTACAGTAATTGAAATTTTAAAGACTTATCGTTCTTTAGGCTTTCATCCTAACTGGCGTGGTGTATTTTTTGGTACTGTTACTCTTTTTGCAATGATTACTTATCCTTTCAAATTCAGAAGAGCAAATAAATATTTACCTGCTGAATGCTTTGCCATACTTTTACCACTAATATTAAATCTTTTATTAAATCCACAAATCGAATACACGCCAATAAATGAACTTAGTGCAAACTTTGATTTTTTATCTCAAAGCAGTCTAGCATTTTTCTTACCATCGTTCAGCACAAATTTTCATTTTTCAATACAAAGCTATGTTAACGCTTTCAAGTCAGCTCTTTCTATTGGCGTTTTACTTCTACTCT
Organism: uncultured Clostridia bacterium; assembly: GCA_937916395.1. GTDB lineage: Bacteria > Bacillota > Clostridia > Oscillospirales > Acutalibacteraceae > DTU089. Next base: position 9,200 of record CALFTN010000021.1, read on the forward strand.
TCAACTCAAAAAGCACAAGAAAAGACTCAACTGGTGTTGCTTCAATTTTAAACGGAATCCAAGGTGGCTTTCCCGTAAGAAATTATAAAATCAGAGGCTATTCTCTAACATCTGCAATAGTCTCAGTATTTCTTATAATTTACGCTTGCTTCTTTTTGGATGATGTTTTAATGAGAATACCGCTTCACTCAGCCGCAGTAGTTTTAATAGTTAATGCTTGGAAACAAGTTCCTTTCGGTAAACTTGCAACTGGATTTAAAAGTGGTATTTTAAGTATTATTGCTATTGTTTTGATTTTCATTTCTTCTATTGTGTTTGATTTTTTCACAGCACTTATATTAGCTATTATTTTAAATGCTTTACTCTCTATTTTTAATAATACAAAAGGTGGTGCTGAGAATGGATAAAAAAAAGCTCTATCGTGTCATTGCAACAATAATAATATCGTTTGTTATGTTCTCAGTCTTCATTTTAGATATCGTTACGCTCGTGCTTTGCAACAAATATGAAAAGAACTATGAAGTCACTACCGAAGATTTCAGCTATAAAAACGGAAACGACAGAATTCATTTTTTAAACACAGGTAATTCAGATTGCATTTTGCTTGAAAGCAACGGTCACTTTGCTCTTATAGATTCTGGTGAGGGTGACGAAAACCCAAGAAAAACAACTGAATATGAAGGCTACAAAGATGAAGTTATTTCATATTTAAAAAAGGTTGCAAAAAATAAAAATGGAGAAGTTTACCTCGATTTTATTTTAGGCACCCACAACCACTATGACCATATTGGTTGCTTTTATGATATTATAAACGACGATGAAATAAAAATTGGAAGAGCGTATTTTAAAGAGTACAACACAGAAATTGCTACAGAATTAGAGCAGGATGGTTGGGATAATGTCGCCACTTACAACAATATAATTAAAGCATTAAACGAAAAGGATATTGTTATTATTAAAAACTTACCCGACTGGGAATTTTCTTTGGGTGATTTTAAATTACAATTCATAAATACTGTTACACCGAAAGAATTAAATGGCAACGGAGAAAATGCCAATAGCGTCGGCGTTATTGTTACAAAAGGTGAGAAAAGAGCATTTTTAGCCGCCGACTTCACAAAAACTTCTGGACTCGAACAAATTTATGGCGAAAAAATCGGCGATGTTGATTTACTAAAAATTGGACACCATGGTTATTACGGTTCATCTTCTATGGCGTTTTTAAAGCAGTTAAAGCCAGAAATCGCTATCTGCACAAACTATCTTGGGAAAATTTATCCAAATGTTAAATGGAATTTAACAATGGTTGCAAAAGTTCCTATTTATGCAACTGCACACAGAAACGGAATTATAGCAACATTTACTGATAGTAATGAGATATTATTAAGTGAAAATATAATGTAAAAAACAACCTTGTAGTTCAAACTGAACTACAAGGTTGTTTTCAATTCAAAATTTGATTTATAATCGGAAATGTAAAACCCATTAACGTTGGGAAAGCCCAAGCGAACACAATTGCTAAAACAAACGTAACAGAATATCTTTCTAAAAATGCACAAGCATAAGAAACTGCAAAATGTGGTGTTAAAATTATTTTTAAAAAGATATTTGTATCTTTTCTATAAAGAAAATCCTTATAAGAAAGAGCATCTTCAAATGATGGTGCACAGTTAGAAAGAAGCGAAACACCAACCCAAAGAAAGAGTAAGCTTACAAGTGAAATATCACCAATATAAAACACTCTGAATGAGCCTGTGAGCAAAAGACAACAACCGAGCACAAAATTCATAAAGAAAGGAAAGAAGCAAACCCCAAAAGAGCTTAAAAGATTGCTTGTTAATTCGTGCTCAATATGACCACACATTTCAGAAGATTTAAAGGTTCTTGTATCTTCTTGTGGCACTTTAAAAAATCTTAAAGCAAGTTGTTCCCAGAAAACTCTTAATTCGGTACCAAAATAAGTGATTATTCTTGTCGCTACATATAAATATGTCATTCTATATCACCTGTACCTTTCGTGAAAATTTCCTGATAAGTAATTTTACCATCAAGATAATTCTGAATTTTCTCCGGATTTTTAAGAGCAGCATTTTCTAATACTGTATTAATTTTTTCAACAGTTTCTGTATCACCGAGTTCTGTTGCGATAATTAAATATGTGTAATACAAAATGCCATATTCGCTGATACTAAGACCAGTCTCTATTTCTTTTTTTGCACCTTCAAAATCTTTTTTTAGCATAAGGGCGATTGCTTTTTGTCTGTATAAATCAGGATTTTGACTATCCAATTTAAGACCTTCATCAGTGTATTTAATAGCCTTGTCGTAATTACCCTTCATTCTTTCTGAATAAGCATATATTACATAAGGCGAAGAATCTTCTGCATTATTTGCTTTCACTGCTTCAGCAACCTTCAAAGCATTTTTATGATTACCAGATTGAATTTCAATAACTGCAAATTCATAACCAAACATCTGAATATACTCAGGATGATTTTCCCAAAGTGCACTGATTGCCTCATACGCCTTATCAAAATCGCCATAAGTGTAAGCAAACATAAATTGTGAAAACAAAACGCCAGCTTTATTGTAAACTGTAGTTTCATCATCACCACCGGTCATTGAATCAATAGTTACTTCCTTTTCTGCTAAAGCACCTATATCATTATAAATCTTAGTAATAGTTTCTTTATCATTTTCGTCGAATGTGCCATATTCAGTATTATTAAGAACAGTGTAAAAAGCATTAAATGTATCATACATTACAAGAGCCTTATCTCTTAAATCTTTGTAGCTCTTATACACAGGAAGCTTTGCTTCAAATTCTGTAACAGATTTTTCTAATCTTTCTGCTACTTCATTAAAAGATGCCACACCATTAGGTAATGTATTAAAAACTGTTATTGCACTATCTTTATAGAGTTTCTTTGCCACAACGTCTTTTTCATCGAAAAAAGTAATTGCATCATCATAATAATCAACAGCAGAAAAATTCTTGTTTTCGCTATCAGCATTTTTAGCAAGACGAGCACTGTTATAACCACTAAAATCTGTTATAAAGCCACCTACACCTGCCACTGCTATAACTATTACTACAATAGCAATAAATGCGCTGACAAGACTTACAGGATAACGCTTCATACGTTCACGACATTCTGAGCAATACTGATAATTTGCTGAAACACCTGTATCTTTACGACGTTCACCACAACATTCGCAAAGCTCTTCTTGTGGAATAACGTTATTGTCTTCATCAACAACTGCTACTTCGCCGATTTTAACAGCGCCCTGTTCTTTTGCTTTTTGTAATTCTTGTTTAAAAGTCTTGGCAAGTTTTTCTAATTCGTCATTTAACTTTTCTTCTTCGTAATTTTCTGTTTTATCAAGAGAAGCTTCTAATTCTTCGTTTAAATTATCAGAAGAAGTGTTTATTTCTTTTTCGTCTTTCAAGAAAAAACCCCCTTTGAGATTTTTAAATAACATTTCCATTTTACCACTAACACTAGTAAAATTCAAACATTTTCTAAAAAATCAAAGGAGATTTACAAATTATTTACTTTTAAGCTTGTTTTTTCTTTATTTTTGTCTTTAATTCAACAGAGTTAAAATCAAAAATACTTGCTAAAACAACTAAGCCGACTATTGTTATTATAAGTTCTGGTAGCATATAGCTTGCATTATATTTAAGTGAGTATTCAAGTACTGGTGCACCTTCAGCATAATCTTTCCAAATTGTCGCTCCACTTATAAAGTGACATATAAATCTGATTGTGGTAACAACAGCACCACCTAAAGCAATAGCAATACTATCATTTTTCATTTTGTTTTTAAACATACCGCCTAAACCTAAAGCCGTAAATGCAATTATGTAATCACAAAAAGCAAGAATTAAAAATGCACTTATACCACTTACATAAGAAAAATTTTCAAGTCCGAATATAAGTTGAATTACACTCATTGCAAGACCAGTTGTGAGTCCCCATTTAACACCATATCGGTAAGAAATCAGAATAACTGGAACCTGACTGAAAAGTGTTACGCTACCGCCAAAAGGAAATTCGAACACTGCAAATTCCGCTAAAATCGTTGCAAGTGCCAACATCAAAGCACTTTCAGCAAGACGTCTGTTTTTTTGTTTTTTTGTTAAGTTTGTCATTTTAAAAAAATCCTTCCAATAAAAATCTCCCTACGGCGGTCATACTACCATAGGGAGAAAACAAACTCAAACTATTTTTCCTACGGCGGCATTATCCGCATCAGGTTTAAAGGGTCAGAAAAGGAATGTTTTCTTTCTCAGCCAACGTCCGTCAGCTCCCCTGTTTTTAGAGAGTACCATTTTGTGCACATTTAGGGTACGCATTTATTATAGTCATATTTTTTTATTTGTCAACTATATATTTCTGATTTTGAAAGGTATATTTTCACCCATAAGACGTTTTGCAATTCGCAAATATGCCATATTACCTTTTGAGTCATAAGGTAATTCTTCACCAATAGATGTGAGTGCAATATCATTTGATTCAGGCACTATCCCTAAAAATCTTGCACCTACAGAATCTATAATATCATCAACACAAATAAACCTGTGTTGTTTTTTATTAAATCTATTTAAAACAAGTCTTAAATCCTGCACACCATTTTTTCTTATAATATTTACTGCATTACCGGCAGCTCTTATGCTTACAGGGTCAGGAGTTGACACTACAACACATTCTTCAGCACATTTTAACGAAAACATAAAACCAGTTTCTATTCCTGCCGGTGCATCAAGCAAAATATAGTCAAAACTACTTTTATAAGCTTCAATTAAATTTTTCATTGAATCTGCCTGAAAATCTTCATTTAAAGAAACAGGCGCAGGAAGAAGTGATAAATTTTTAGAAATACCAATAAGTGCCTTTGACGGGTCACAGTTATTAAGCAAAATGTCTCCCCAGTTGTAAACTGTTTTTTCTGCTACATTAAGTAACAAATCAAGACTTCTTACCCCTATATCCATATCTACAAGAAGTGTTTTTTTACCACATTCTGAAAGAATACTACCTAAACCCACACAAAGAGTAGATTTACCTACACCACCTTTTGCAGACGCTACCATTATAACTGGCATTTTTATTCCTACCTTTCAAAAACTGAAATACATATTATGGAATTAACACATTGTTTTTATTCATTGCTTCATATTTACTCTTTTGACCGAAATAGTAGTTATAAACTTCAACTGCAACTGTTGAAATACCACCACCGGACTTAACATTTTCGCCTATTACTGCAACTGCAATTTCAGGGTCCTCATAAGGCGCATAAGAAATGAAGAAACCATTGTTACAGTTAACCACAGTACCATCCTCTGTGGTTCGTTTAAGCTGTGAAGTACCTGTTTTACCAGCAGCTTCAACAATACATTCTAAAAAATTATAGTGTGCACTGTTTTCTTCGCTTGTCAACACCTGTCGCATACCTTGTTTCACAATATCAAGTTCACTTTTGCTTATAGGAAGTGTGTTAAGCACCTCTGGTGTTGTTTCGTAAATCACCTCTGATAAATCTGCTGAAAGCACAGACTTTATCATATAAGGCTTATATCTTGTTCCACCATTTGCAATAGTTGAGCAATAATTCACCAACTGAATAGGTGTAAAAAGGTTATCTGACTGACCAATAGCTGCCTGAACAGTATCACCTGCATTCCAAGTTTCACCATTTGCTTCTTTATTAGCAACACTTGCAAGTACGCCAGCAACTTCTGGGAGTTCGATACCAGTTTTCTGCCCCAATCCGAGAAGAGTTGCATACTTATTCATTTTATCAATACCCAATTCTCTACCCAGTTCAAAAAAGAAAATATTACACGATTTTTCAAGTGCTGATGTAACATTAAGATAACCATGACGGCTAAGGCACTGGAAGGTCTGGTCCTCACAGGTAAAATAATTGGTACATTCATAATTCTTTTTCATATCTATTTTATTTTCAACAAGACCTGCCACAGCAATTGCTGGCTTCATTGTTGAACCTGGAGCATAGGCACTGAGAAGTGCTCTGTTCCAAAGTGGGCTGTCAGCATCAGTTGAAAGCTTACCATAATCTGAAAAATACTTTGTAATATCATAAGTCGGATACGATACACACGCTAAAATCTCGCCAGTTCTTACATTCTGAACCACAACAGCGCCCGCTTCACCGAAATATGGTAAGTTTTTATTCACTCTTAAAGCTTCACCTAAAGCCTTAAGTGCAACATCCTGAAGACCTGCATCTATAGTAGTTATAACAGTTGCTCCCTGTTCCGGTTCTATCAGATATCCCTCTGTTACACTACCATCGGATGCTTCGGTAGTTGTTTTTATACCATTCTTACCTCGTAAATACTCTTCCATAACACTTTCAATACCGCTTTTGCCGTATTTATCGTTTATAGAATAAGCATTGTTCTGAAGGGCATTTTTTTCTTCTTTTGTAATTTCATCGTCATTAAGTGCCTGTTGAAGCCTTAACTTTTCATATTCATATTCTTCAGCACTGATTGAACCTACAACGCCTAAAATATGTGAAAATGCAGTTGTATTTGAATATTCTCTGTAAGTGTCAATTTCTTCTTCAACACCCATAAAAACATTACTGTTTTCAAGAACAATCGCAACAAGATTTGCAGGAACATCTTCAGCAAATGTATAAGGTATAGGAACAGAAAATCCGCTATATTTCATACCAAAACACACTGAAGCAATTTTTCTTGCTTCTTGTCTGCCGTAGCCCTCAAGACCATATCTTTCAATAAGAGCATCAAGGCACTCTTCCGGTGTTGATTTTACACCCTTTTCGAGTTCAAGCATATTCTCTGAAACCATATACTCAAACTCTGTCTTTTTTTCTTTATCAACAACTAATTTTCCTTTTTTATTATAAACTATAGGTAATCTATCAAGCCATACAGCATCATTTTCTTCAAAAAGCTTGATTAATTTTGCTATAAGTATATTTCTCTTTGCTTGGTCCTTATAAGATGGGAAATCTGCATATTTGAATACAAGGTCATAGCCCTGTCTGTTAGTAACAAGCGGATTACCACTTGTGTCATAGACTTCACCACGCGAAGCCTTTACAGTAGTTTTCGAAACTGCTAACGAAGCACTCGCTGCTTTATATTCATCGCCATCTATTATCTGAATTTTTACAAGATAAAGCACAAGGCATACAAAAACTGCAACTATTATGCCTACACCTATCTGCGTCCTTCTTTTTCTTTGTTCTCTGGTCATCTAATTCACCTTTTTTAGAGTGGCTGTATTAAACTATATCTGCTTCAAACACACTCACCCTACAATTCTTCTACTGTTCTGTTTGCGTTGAAAATATATTTTACTAAATAATAATATAACGGTATAAAAGCTGATGTAAAAATAAATGATGGTATATAAAATCTGAAAATCTGACTTAATGGAATACCAGCGCCATCAAGAACTATATAAATCATTATATAAAGAAAAATGAACACCCCAAGCGCTGAAAAGCCAAGTACAAGGGCTGTTATTATATTGTTACGCATAACACGGCTTATAAGAATACTGCACACAGCAGAAACAAGCATTATAATAAGCATATTATAGCCGTCTATACCTGCTGAAAGGTCCCACAAAAGACCTGAAAGAGCACCCAAAAGAGCTGCCGTTATTTCACGTTCAAACATAGAAATTGAAACTGCCAAAGGTATAAGTAAAAAAGCATGAAAAGAAAAAATGCCATTAAACCGAGCGCCAGTATTCTGAACTATTGCAGTAATTATTATAAGAACTGCAAACATTATTCTGCGCTTTATTTTTGGCTTATTATTATCGTAATTCATACTTTTCACCACCTTTGATTAATAAAATTTTTACTCAGTTATATCACTTTCGCCCTGACCAATAAATGAAGTGATTACAAAAACATCTGTTAATTCATTAAGGTCAGTATAAGGTTTTATGGTTGCATAAGTTGATGTTGTAACCTTATCACTTGTTACCGAGTCAACCTCACCGATTATAAGCCCATGTGGAAACACGCCACCTGAACCAGAGGTACACACAATACCACCACTTACTATTGAGCTTGAACGGTCAAGTCCCTGTAATTTACAAAGACCATTTTTAAGAAGCTTGTTATCACCTGATACATAGCCATATTCTCTTGTTGCAGATTCGTAAGCACCAATATTTACCCTTGGGTCTAAAACTGTGTAAACAACACAAGTTGATAAATTAACCTTTTTTACAACGCCTACAACATAATCGCCATAAATTACAGGGTCATTCACTTCAATGCCAGAGGTTGAGCCTGCGTTTATAACAAAAGAACCATAAGGGTCTGCCACATCTCTTGAAACCACAGTTCCATAAGCAAACTCATAATCAGGATTCTGAACCTTTATATTGTAAAATTCTTCGTAAGCAGTAACCTTTTGCTTTAATTCTTCATAATCGGCAAGCTGTTTTCTGTATTCTGAAATCTGGTTTTCTAAATCCTCTATCTGTTCAATATAAACTGAAGAAGATGTAAAAGAAGCAGAAAGCCCTGTCATTTCTTGAGAAAAGCTTGAAGCCAGCCTTTGTATAGGTGAAAACACCACGCTCATAGCTGTAGTAAAAGGTGATGAAGCATTATGAGAAAATGCTGCAGAGATAATACCTAAAAGAATTACTGCAACTATTGCTACAAGGCGTTTAAAGCTATCGCTTTGTAAAAATCTTTTCATTTTAATTAACCCTTCTTATTGAAACCAAGAAAATCTTTTTCAAGGCAGATACCCGTGCCATTAACAACACAATCAAGTGGATTTTTAGCTACATGAACAGGCATATTAGTTTCTTCAGAAATATATCTGTCAAAGCCTCTTAAGAGAGCACCACCACCTGTAAGCATAATACCTCTCTCGCAGATATCTGCTGCAAGCTCTGGTGGAGTTCTGTCTAATGTATATCTTATAGAGTCAAGAATCTGGTCAACAGAAGGTGCTAAAGCATCACGAACCTGCTCACTTGTAATTTCAACAGATTTAGGAAGACCATCTATAAGGTTTCTGCCTTTTATTTCCATAGCTGCTTCGCCTTCATAAGGATAAGCAGAGCCCAATTTAACCTTTATATCTTCTGCAGTTCTTTCACCAATTAAAAGATTGAAGTTGCTTTTTACATAAGAAATAATAGCTTCATCGAAATTATCACCAGCCATTTTTACTGACTTTGAAGTAACAATATCGCCTAAAGAAATAACTGCAACCTCACTTGTACCACCGCCGATATCAACAATCATACTACCAGTTGCTTCAAGAACAGGAAGTCCTGCACCAATAGCCGCAGCCATTGGCTCTTCAATAAGGCTTACATATCTTGCACCTGCACTTTTTGCAGCATCGTGCACAGCACGGCGTTCAACCTCTGTAACACCAGACGGAATACAAATCATAACTCTTGCTCTGTTAAATGGTGAACCACTTATTGCTCTGCGTATAAATTCCTTGAGCATATCAGAAGTCATATCAAAGTCTGCAATAACACCATCTTTAAGCGGTCTTACTGCTGTAATTGAGCCTGGTGTTCTACCTATCATTCTTTTAGCATCCGCACCAACAGCAACAACTGTTTTTGGGTTTGTTCTTTCATCAACTGCAACAACAGATGGTTCTCGAATAACAATACCCTTACCTTTAACGAAAACTAATGTATTTGCAGTACCGAGGTCGATACCTATATCTTGTGAAAATAACATTTTTCTTTTTCCTTTCTTATTTCTTCTTTATTATATAAGTTACGAAAAATACAACTGCAAGAGCCATAACAATTGTAGCCCCTGCTGAGGTATCCAGATAAAACGACGCTATGAGTCCACCTACACCACAAATGAGTGATGCGAGAACTGAAAAACATAAATAACTTCTTGAATTTCTACTTATATTTCTCGCTGTTGCCGCAGGCAAAATAAGCAGTGAGTTTATAAGAAGAATCCCCACCGACTTAATTGAAAGCATAACAACTACTGCGACTACTATAACAAATATGTTTTCGTAGACAAGCGTTTTTACGCCACGACTTGCAGCAAGCTCACGATTTATTGAAATAAGAAGTAATTTATTATAAATCAAAGACCAGATAACTAAAACTGCTATCAAAGCTATGCCTAAGAATAATATTTCGTCTGCTGTAACGCTTAAAATATCGCCAACTAAAAAAGAAGAGTACTTAGAAAACCCTCCACCATAAGAAAGCACCAAAAGACCTAGTGCTACAGCAGTTGAAGAAAACACGCTTATTACAGTATCACTTGAAGCGTTACCTTTATTTTTAACTCTTGTAATTATAAGTGCCAGTAACACACCAAAAGCCACAAGAGAAACAATTTCATTTTTAATTCCTAAAAGCACACCCAGTGCCACACCTGTTAATGCACTATGACCTAAAGCGTCAGAGAAAAACGCCATTTTGTTATTCACTGCCATTGTGCCTAAAATACCCATAAGTGGTGCAATAATAAGTATTGCAAGGAGTGCATTTTTCATAAATTTGTAATCTGCCCACGAAAACGGCAAAATCAAATCTAAAAAATTATATATATATGTCATTTAATCAATCCAATCCATGAAAGAAGCTCTCTTTAAATTCAGGCGAAGAAAAAACTTCTTCTGCACTACCACTTTTGAGAACAGATTTATTTATAAGAATAACATTATCAGCATATTCCTTCACAATACCAAGGTCGTGTGAAACCATTGCTATTGCTATGTGATAATTCTTTTTTAAATCAGCAATAACTTCATAAAACTTTTCACTACCCTTTAAATCAACACCAGAAACAGGCTCGTCAAGAATAAGTAATTCTGGGAGTGGATAGAGAGCACTTGCAAGCATTACCCTCTGAATTTCGCCACCAGATAAAACTCCGAGTGTTTTATTTTTTAAGGAAAGACACCCTACCATATCAAGAGCTTCATCTATCGATTTCGTTTGTTTTTTATCTTTTTTAAAACAAACAGGTGAATTAGTTCTGCCTATTAGCATAAAATCTTCAACACTTACTGGTGCAGAACGGTCAAAATCAAGATGCTGTGGAACATAACCAATTGTTATATTTTCAATTTTCTCACCATGATGTGATTCAAATGTTACTTTACCATCGTGTTTAATTTCGTTAAGAATAGATTTTAAAAGCGTTGTTTTACCTGCACCATTTACACCGATAAGAGCTGTAAGCTGACCACAAAAAAGGTCAAACGAAACACTTGAAAGTAAAACATCTTTACCTTTTTTAACCCCAACATCCTTCACGGAAATTTTACAAAGTCCGCAACCATTTTGTGATGACAATCAACTCACCGCCTCTAAAATAAGTTCTATATTCTCACGCATTATATCTTCGTATGCTGTAGATGAAGCCTCACCCTTTATAACAGGGTTGAGCGTACAAATACGAGCACCTGTTTCGCTATTTAAAATTGTTGCCGACGAGCCTTTATAATCAGGCTCAATAAAAAGCACCTTTACATTATGCTTTTCAATTACACTCACCAATTCAGCAAGACCTTTTGCCGAAGCCTGGGCACCGTCATGACTTTCCACTGTTGCAATAACACTAAAGCCATACTCACTTGCAAGATAATCATAAGCTTCATGGAAGGTAATTATATTCTCGTTCTTTAAAGCTTTCGTTTTTTCAGTTAATTCATCGCTTAATTCGGTAAGGCGAATTATATAATCATTCTTGTTGTCTTCTATTCTGTCTTTATATTGAGGATAGTAAGAAATAAGCATTTCTGCAATATTACTCACTTGAATTTTTGCATTTTCAGGAGACATCCATATATGAGAATTAACGCTATGATTATGGTCGTGGTGAGCTTCTTCGTTGTGCTTTTCTTCGTTGTGTTCGTCACAATTTTCTATTAAACGGACACCTTTTGAAGAATCAATAACTCTGAGATTTTCATTACTCATATAAACATCTTCTAAAAAAGTTTCCATTCCTGCACCATTAATAATGAAAACATCTGCATCTGCAATTAGCTTGGCATCACGGCTTAAAATCTGGTAATCGTGAAGACATCCGGTATTTTGCTCAGCCATACAGCTGACATTTATTTCATCAATACCATCAACGATGTTTAAAGTGAATATATAAATCGGATAAAAGGAGGTGACAAGAAGAATTTTATCATTTTTTATTTTCTGAGATGTGCATGAACAGCACACACTCAACATAAAAACCAAAGCTAATATCAATGATAAAAATCTCTTCAAGTCAACTCACCCCTTTTCTGATAAATTCAAATTACTCTACTATTCTGAACCAATAAGTATCTTCTGATGAATAAAGGTCATTTTCAATAAGGATATAATAAGTACCCTTCTTAAGTTCAATAACACCAGTTGTTACCTGATATTCATTCTTAGCAGATTCAAGACTACTTATCTCTTTACCATTTTCATCGATAATTGTTGCAATCCATGCCAAATCATTTTCACTTGTGTAGTCATGATAGAAGTGGAAGGCAATATTTCTGTCTTTATCTACCGTGAATTTATAGTAGTCTCTGTCGAAGTTCATATCGGTAGAAATAAGAGTACCATAATAATTCTTAAGCGTACCAACTTCATTAGCAGTTTCTTTAGTGTTATTTGATTCTTGTTCAAACAACAAATCTGTCTGACAAGAGTAGGTAAGACTATAAGGAACAGATGTATATCTCATAGAATCAGCATCAACTAAAATGTAGTAGTCACCTGCCGGAAGACCCATACCTGTAATGTTAACGCCCTCATCATTCCACTTTGAAACACGTTTTACAACCTCTGTGTAAGTTCCATCCTTTTCAGGTCTTAAGAGTCTTACATTCCAACCATTGTAATCTTCGTCGCCTTCTTTTTCGTCAAATTCATGAGTAAACTCAACTGTAAGATAACTCTTTTCAGTTAATGTAATCTTAAAGTAGTCTTTATCAAGACCCATTACTCTTGGTGCGAGCATACCACTCACAGTGCTGTTTTCCTTAAATACCTCAGCTTGTTCTGGTGTATCGTTTATTTCAAACTCTGTTGTTTCTGAAAGACCTGTTTCTACCTTTAATCTATAGGTCATTCCATCCTGCACCTGTGTCTCTACCAAAATATAATAAACACCAGGATGTAAATTAATTTTACCAGTTCTTAGGTCTGGGTCCTGATATCTTGAAGCAAATGATGCTATTTCATAATCATTTTCTGTAAAGAGCCTTACAACCCAACCAACCTGTGGAAGCTGACTGTTTTCATGGGTAAAACTCAAGTCAATATAGCCATCATTTGTAATTTCGAATCTATAATAATCCAAATCTGCAGCACCCTGACGTTGACTTGAAGAGCCATAAATAACTCTGTTAAGCCTTAAGCTTGTTGCAGTATCTTTTGTATCATTAAACTCTTTCTCAAAGCTCTCTGTAGGTGTGAAGCTTACTGTCAAATCAAAGTCACCAGCTAAGAAAAACTCACCTGGCTCAACAACAACACAATAAGTGCCGGCTTCTACACCGGTTTCGCCCCAAGTTGAAGTCACGTCTGACCAGAAAGCGTCGAAATAAGTAAGTTCGTTATACTCATACCAATCTTTTTCTGGATTCTCTATATAATAAAGTGTTACACGCCATCCTTCAAGCATTGATTCCTGAACATCAAGATGATTAAAATTAAGACTTAACGCACCATTTTTATCAAGAGTAAAAATATACGCCTCGTAATCATCCTTTTTTTCTAACTTTCCTTTAACGGTTATATTAAAACCACTTGTATTTGCATCAGTTTTTGTATTAATAAATGTCGGTGTATTCATATAAAAAAGGCTATCTTTAACTTCTAAAGCATACACAGTAGCCATAAGTGACACAATTGCCAATACAACTGCAACTACAATAAAGGCACGTTTTTTTAATAACCTTTTCATAAATTTTCTATCCTCTCAACAATTTTTCGTATTTCATTTTCAGACTTTTCAATTTGTGGATTCGTGTCTGTAAAATTACAAAGAGACGAACCTACAAACTCTATATTTAAAATTGAAAATGCAAATTTTAATTGTTCTTCCATAACAGAAAACCACTTTTTCCCTTCTCTGCCAGAAGATACAAGCAAAATTGCTTTTCTTTTCTTTTCAATTTTCTGTGTTTTGTTATGCTTATAAAAATATGTGTAATAAAATTGAAATCTATCTAATAGTGCTTTTAACGGAGCAGAAAATGTTCCATTATATAAAGGCGAAGCAAAAACTATGATGTCGGTTTTTTCGAAACTTTCGAAAAACGAATCCAAATCTCTGTGTCTGCACTTTTCATTTGCTTCACAGTAATTGCATCCATCACAAAACTTTAACTGCTCTTTAAAAAGTTCGAATGTTATTACATTTTCATAATCACAAATACTTTTAAAATATTCAATTTGCTTTTTAGTGTAGCCGTTCTGTCTGCCAGAACCATCTATGATTAAAACGTTCTTTTTTTCCATAATATTTTATTTAGGTTCATATTTCTGACCACAATATTTACAAATATATTCGCCATTTTCTGTTTCATAGAAAAGTGGAGGTAAATAATCTTCTGTTGAAGTTATGCAGTCGTTTCTAAGACATTTAAAATCGTGAGTTGCTGTTTCTTCTACTGGTTTTATAAGTCTGCCTGTTCTTTTTGTTATAAGCTTAAGAATAACAGCCATTGCTGCATCCACATCATAATTCAGCATTTTTGTATATTTAGCTCTTGCATCACTATCAACACTAATATCTAATTCTTCACCACGTGGGAACTGGTGCATTATCACTAAATCTTTTTTTGCTGTAAGAAGTAATTTTTCATCAAGAATAAACTTGTGTTTTCTTGAACCATACTGAATACCTGAAGTAAATGAGCTTTTTTCTACCTTTGTCATATAAAGAACATCAAGCTCTGGCAAAGGCTCCATTAAATTATCAAAAACAACAAATGGTTTTTCACGCCTGTCCATAATATTTATAAAATCATCTGTAATAGGCTTACCGTTTACAGATATAAAGAAAAATTCATTACCCTTGTAAATATTAAGACATTGTAAAAGCCCGCGCACAAGAGGATTGTTTGAAAAATCACCTACAAAACCGATTTTCATATTTGAAACATGATTTTTTTCCATCCATACAGTAGAAATATCTGCAAGTGTTTTTACAGGATATGCTCTACCACCATCACCAGCATTTATTACCGGAATAGTTGCATACAAAGAAGCTGCTCTTGCCGCACCTTTTTTAGGGTGATTTAAAACGATAACATCTCCACAAGCAGACATTGTCATAACAGCATCTCTTAATGACTCATTTTCGTTACAATTAAAATCAAAATGAGTGCCACCCATTCTTGTAGCAGCCGTTGTAAACGCCATTTTTGCGTTACGGTCTTCATTGTAAAAAGCGTTTATAAGAATACGACCTTGCATTTCTTTACCATAAACGTGCTGATTGCCGTTTACAAATGTAACAAGGTTAATTGCTTCACGTAATTCTTCACGTGTAAAATCAGTAATATCTATAAACCTTTTCATACAAAAAGCCCCTTTCTTATAAAGAAATACATCAAAAATGCGCAAAACACCATTATCCATAGAATTATATCACATTTCTCAGCAAAATCAAAGACTTTTAATAATTTTTTTACACTTTTTAGGCATAAAAAAACAACCCACAAAATGTGGGTTGATTTTTTAAAAAATAAATTATGCTTCAACAGGAGCTTCTACAGGGCAAGAACCTGCACATGCACCACAATCGATGCAAGCATCAGCGTCGATTACATAGATGCCATCGCCTTCAGAAATTGCTTCTACTGGGCAATCTGAAGCACAAGCGCCACAAGCAATGCAAGCGTCAGTAATTTTGTATGCCATTGTTACTCTCCTCCTTCTTTTGTTAAAACCCTTTCGGATTTGTTTGTACTCATTGTAACATATCTTTTGAAAATTTCAATAGTAATTTTTATTTTTTTATAAAAAATTATTCAATTCCTTTAAGCGCATCCAATTCGCTCTTATCAATCTGAATTTTACCGTCCTTTATAATTTTCACATCTTTTTTAGAATAAACAGATGGAGCAGCCTCCGGACGGCGTTCAAGCTGAACCTTCACAGTGCCAGCCAATATATTTGTTTCTATAACAGTACCCTTACCTTCTCTTGTATCAACAATAGCACCAACCTTTGGTGTTGTTTTATAAAGATACTCATAAGTATCCTGTTCATATTTAAGGCAACACATAAGTCTGCCACAAGTACCACTTATTTTTGTAGGATTAAGTGAAAGACCCTGTTCTTTTGCCATTTTTATTGATACAGGATGGAAATCTGCCATATATTGACCACAGCAAAATGGTCTACCACAAATACCAAGACCACCGAGCATTTTCGCCTCATCACGAACGCCAATCTGGCGCATTTCAATTCTTGTTTTGAAATTCGAAGCAAGAATTTTAACAAGCTCTCTGAAATCAACTCTACCATCAGATGTAAAATAGAAAAGAATTTTACTGCCATCAAAAGTACACTCTACATCAACGAGCTTCATATCAAGGCCTAACTCAAGCGACTTTTTCTCACAGAAATTAAATGCATCCTTTTCCTTTTTTCTGTTAGCTCTTGTTATTTTTATATCTTCTTCACCAGCTAATCTGATAATAGATTTTAAAGGGCGCATAATCTCACTTTCTGAAACCTCTTTGTTTTCCATTGCGATTTCGCCGCACTCAACGCCACGTGAAGTTTCAACAATAACCATATCGCCTTTGTTAAATTTCTTAGAATCAGGAGAAAAATAGTAAACCTTTCCTACTTCTTTAAATTTAACACCTACAACTTCTGCCATATTATATCTCCAAAAAAATTAATTTATTTAGGGACACTCATTTCACCCTAGCACATAAATGAGCCACAAGTAATGTATAATTCGGATTACCTGCTGTTAATTTTAAAAACTCATTTACACTTTCGAAACGTTCTAGCAACGCTTCTGTTGAAAAAGCAAAAGAAACTGCTTTTGCTTCATTTTCCAATTCTTTAATCAGCACTTGCCCATTATATTTAAGGCTTAAAGCATCACGAAAAAATACAGAAAGTGCCTTTAACACATCAATAGTCAACTGCTTATTACCATCAAGTGGTGCCAACGCCTTTATAACATCGTACTCATAGCTGGACGATAACGCAGAAGACACATCTCTTACAATATCCAGCACCTTTTCGCTAAACTGAAGGTCATCAGTGCTTTCACCAATTCTGAAACGTGACACTCTTGAAAGCACAGTACCAATAATACTGTTGGCACTCTCTGCCGTAATAATAAACACTGTATAACTCGGTGGTTCTTCTAGTATTTTAAGAAGAACATTCTGACTATCCACCTTCATAAGCTGCATTTCAGTAATGAGCAAAACTCTTACCTTCGCTTCATTAGGGGTCATAAAAGCATCTTCAACAATAGGCTTCACGTCATCTTTTTTGCTGTAATATTTTTTATCATCCGGCTTTTTTATTTTTACAATATCAGGATGAATTCTCTCATCAGCTTTTCTGCATGACGAACAATTATTACACGCTTCACTACCAGTTGCATTTGAGCAAACGTAGACCTTTGCAAGAAGATAGGCTATATCTTCACGCTCTTCTTCTGTACCACCATCAATTAAAACAGCGTGTGGTCTTCTGCCACCAGATACAGTTTTGAAGAATTCATTTCTTATCTGTTCATTAAAATTTTCTAAGTCAATCATCATATTTTAAGAAATTTATCAATATCTAAAATGAAAATAGTCGCACCACCAATTGTTACTTCAACAGGTGCCGCACTTAAAAAGCCTTCACCAATAAATGGTGGTGTCGTCGGAACAATTTGTGTTCTTCTTGAACAACAGTTTTTAAATATTTCAATAAGCTCCTCAACTCGTTCTTCTTCAACACCAACAAGAAATGTTATATTACCTGTTTTTAAAAAGCCACCAGAAGTTGAAAGCTTTGTTGCCTGAAAGGATGACCTATTCATTTCGTTAAGGAGTTCATTTGCATCATCATTGTTTACGATACCTACTAAAAGTTTCATAAAAACACCTCCGAAGTAATCCTTACTATATTATAATTGATTTTCTCTTAATTTACAACATAATTTTAAGATTTCTGTTTATAACATCTTTCTTACGCCACGAATACGCACGGCTTTTATCGTAATCTTCATCACCATTATAGGTAGATTTTGCATTTTCGTAAAATTCCTTTACAGGTGATTTTTCTATACTACTATTCATAGGACATACATTCTGACATATATCGCATCCCCAGATACATCCGCTAAGCCTTATAAGTTTTTCTTCATTTTTAGTAAGACCGCCTTTTTTCTGGGTTATCTCTGAAAGACATTTTTCTTTTTTTATACCATCCGTTGTAATAGCGTTATTTATACATTTCTTCTTACACAAGCCACATTTTTTACAAGATTTAACTTCTATTTTTTTACACTGTATTTCTAAATCTGTAACTATTTCTCCAATAAAACAAAAGCTACCATATTTTTCATTGATGAGAAGTGAATTTTCACCCCTAACGCCAAGTCCTGCAAGCACAGCCGCCATAACTTCATTTATGGGCGAATTATCACAGAAGCTCTCAAATTTATAATCTGGGTAGATTATCTTAAGAGAAGCTATTATTTCGTTTAAGTATCTTATACAAATCTCATGATAATCAGTAGGAACTGCATATTTTGAAATATTGAGCTTCTCATAATATCCTTCGCCAAGATAATACGGAAACAACACCACAATAACACTTTTCGAATTCTGAGGAATACGTGCTAAAGCTCTGCAAGGAATAAGGGCATCCTGCAATTCACTGAACTTGCAAACACCCATTGGCAAAACATCTGAATAAATTATATTGTTAAAATCAAACATGGCTTAACGCTATCATTACAGGAATTGTCAAAACTGAAAGCAACGAACAAAAAGCAACAACTGTTGATGCTACACCTGTATCCTTTCCGTATTTTGCCGAAAACATAACCGTGTTAGTCGCACTAGGAACAGATGCTGAAATCATACATGCAGTAATGAGCGTTCCTGAAATACCAACTAATTTAAAAATACAGAACATTATTGCAGGCAATAAGAGAAGCTTCAAAAATGAAACCATATAATTCTGTTTTTGAGTAAACATCTGCTTCAAATCTGCATTGGCTATATATGTTCCTAAAAATATCATAGCAAGTGGTGTGTTTAAGTTTGCTATATGGGTTACTGCACCATTTATAATTTCAGGTAAATCAACCCCCAAAACAAACAACGGAAGACCTACAGCAACAGATAATACTCCAGGATTTAAAACGATTGTTTTGATTTTAAATCCTTCGTCACTATCCGTACCTTTTTTCATAAGCCATATACCATGAACAAACGAAAGTATATTAAATGCCACTACTCCTGCTGAACAATAAAAAACACCTTCACTGCCAAGAAGCGATTGACAAAGTGGTAACGCCATGTAGCCCATATTGCCATAGCTGACTGCATATTTATAAATTGAAGAATTCTCTCCATCTTTTTTAAAAAATGGAATTACAATAAAAATACCAACGGTTAATGTTGTAAACATACATAAAAATGCAACAAGAAAAGAGCTTATAGTTTCCCTATTAAACTCCATATTTAAAAATGATTGTACTATAACTGTTGGTGTGATTACATAAAACAATAAATCGTTTGACATTTTAGCAGTACTTTGCTTAAAAATACCAATGCGGTCGGCTATAAAACCGACCGCAACTATTAGGTAAAGAATTGCAACCTGCTGTGCAGCCATCGACATGTTCTGGAAAAACATAGTTTGCTCCTTTTCGTCGAATCGAATTTTTTAGAAATTTTTCTTATTTTGGTTCTTTCTCATATCTGCAAGAGATACCATTTTTTTACCATCAATAGTAGAATAATCAGCTGGCTCTGAATCATCGGTTAACACTATAGCTTGCACTGGTGCTTTGCTACCCACAGGAATATCTGTAGGAATTCTTTTCTTTTTTATAACCTTGACTCCGTAATTGAATTCACCATCATCTTTTTTTTCTTCTTCAAAATCGTTGAAAACGAAATCGTCAGTATTCTCAGTACTCTCAACAAAGAAATCAGCATAAGTAAGCCTTCCGAAATCAGGTGGTGCAACTTCAACATCGTTATCTTTTCCTTCAAGTGGAATATATTCTTCATAAATCTCATATTCGCCATCACTGGATTTATATTCTATTCTTTCTGAAGTTCTTTTTTTCTCAGTTGGTGCAGAAACTGCACTAACTCTGTCTGATACTGTTTTCTCTGCCTTTTTTGAAGAAACCATTGGTGGTGGACCTGGTTTTTTTGGTTGAGTTTCAGGAATTGAAGGTTCAGCCTTTGCAATCATTCTTGCAGAATCAGCTTTTCTCATCATCTCTGCCTTACGAGTTTCTTCGGCTAAACGAGCTTCTTCGGCTTTACGCTTCGCTTCTTCAACCTTTCTTCTTGCTTCTTCTGCCAAACGAGCCTCTTCTGCCCTGCGAACAGCCTCTTCACGTCTTGCAGCTTCTGCTCTTCTGAGCTCCTCTGCGCGTCTTACTTCTTCTGCTTTACGCATTTCTTCAGCTCTGCGTGCTTCTTCTAAGCGACGTTTTTCTTCTGCCACCTTCAAGGCTTCACGTCTTCTAGCCTCTTCAAAAATCCTTGCTTCTTCAGCTTTACGAGCTTCTTCGGCACGTCTTGCTTCTTCTAAACGACGAGCTTCTTCAGCAACTCTTTCTGCCTCAATACGTCTTGCTTCTTCTGCCTTTCTAATCATTTCTGCACGACGTTCTTCTTCTGCTCTTATGCGTTCCTCTTCAAGACGTTTTTTCTCTTCTTCTGCCCTTCTGAGTTCCTCTGCACGTCTTGCTTCTTCTGCTTTACGAGCTTCCTCAGCTTTTCGTGCTTCTTCTAATTTACGAGCTTCCTCTGCAATTCTTGCTTCTTCAGCCTTTCTTGCCTCTTCAGCTAAACGTTTTTCTTCTGCAATTCTTGCTTCTTCAGCCTTTCTCGCCTCTTCTGCTAAGCGTTTTTCTTCAGCTATTCTCTTCTGTTCAGCGATTTTTGCTTCTCTTGCTAAACGTTTCTCCTCTGCAATTCTTGCAGCCTCAGCTAACTTTGCTTCTTGTGCTAAACGTCTTTCCTCAGCTTTTCTTTCTCTCTCACGCTGTTTTTCTTCTTCAGCCAAACGTCTTTCTTCAGCTTTTCTTTCTTTTTCAGCTTGCTTCTGAGCAGCAATAGCCTCCATTTCAGCTATCTGTTCTGGTGTAAGAACCTTTTTTGGTCGTCCTCTACCACGTTTTACTGGTTGTTCAGCTGATTCAGCTGTTTCTGGTGCATTTTCAGATACAACAGCTGTAGTTCCTGCCGCCTCAGGAAGCGGATTCTTTCTAGGTCTGCCACGCCCACGTTTAACTGGCTCTGCCGGCATATCTTCAACTGGTTTCTCTTCCTTAGTTGAGCTCGAAGCAGAATTTGCTGTTGTTTCTGGAAGTGGATTTTTTCTAGGTCTTCCACGACCACGTTTAACTGGTGCTGCTGGCAATTCATCAGTACCAGTAGCCACAGGAGTTTGACTTTCAGATTTAACCTCATTTTCTGTCGCAGTTGGAATTTCAGTATGAGAATAAACATCCTGATATTGTTTTTCTTCAACAGAAGGAGTTTCTTCAAACGCAGATACAGCCTCTTCTTCAATTGTTGAATAGCTATAAATATCTTGAGCCGCTTCTACTTCATTTTCATCAACAACACCACTGTTGTCAGCCTCATAATCTGTAACGTCTGCATTTTCTGATTCTGTTTCAACAACCGCTTCATTTTTAACAGATGCTAATGTACGTGAAGTAATTATTGGTAAAGCATCATCTTCCTCAGTTCTGCGTCTTGGAATACCTGCATTAGTAGCAATAATTTCCTCCTCATCATTATTTTCATCAACATCATAACTGTAATTGTAATTGTAATCATCAACAAAGCTCTCTTTGAATCCAATACCCAAGGATGCAAAAATATATGAAACTACAAACACAAGACATGCTAAGTCAGCAAAATTGAAACCATTACCTTCAACAGTTTCACCACCGACAATTAACATAACAAGTCTTGGAATAGTTACAAGTGACGCAAAAACAGCCGCAGAAAGACCATAGCCGTAAATACCCCACATACTATCTTCTGTAAAGATTCCCGATGTTATTCTTGCGAAAGTCAAGAAAAATAACATAAGGAATACGAGCATAAAAATTTCAAAAAGAAGTTCTGAAACGCTTAAAAAACTTATAGCGCTCATAAGCTTTGAAACAAGTCTTGTTATAGCCCAGCATAAAGGTGACAAAGCTAATATTTTATATTCCTTATATGCTGATTTACCGTTAAGATGGCTAACAGCAAAGATAGCAAAGTACATAAGCGATAAAAATGCAAATATAAACTGCAATATTACAAATGCACCGCCAGCTTCAGCAAGATTTGATTTAAGAACACTGAAAAAAATCTGAGTCGAATTCTGCAATGATGGCACAATAGTTCTCTCAATTGAAAGAATATCAACACCAAAAGCTACTGCCATTACTATTGAAGAAATACCTAATATTATATTTTTGCCTTCTGGTAATCTTGGTGATGGAACCTCTTTACTGATAAATGACAATGATATAAACGCACCAACAGCCAATACAAGTAAAGCAGAAAGTAGATAAACAGTTCCGTTGCTTTCAGTATAAAAACCTGTTGCAGGGTCAACTAAGGCTAAAAGCTGATACACTCTGAGCGGTAAAGCTATAAGTGCAACTGCAGCAAATACAAATAATAAATAGCGCAATTTAATCGCTTCATAAGCACCCTTGATTCGCTTCATAACTTAATCCTTTCTAAATCTACGTAATATGTAATAATTATCTTTCATCCAAAGGAACGTAAACTGAACTTGCGCCCACATTATTTTCACGCTTTTCAAGCGGAATGTAAGCTGTAGGAACTGCCACACTCTTATAAGCTGGTCTTATAACTCTGTTACCTGCAATAAGCTCCTCTATTCTGTGAGCAGACCAACCAGCAACACGAGCAATAGCAAAGAGTGGTGTATAAAGGTCTTCTGGTATTCTTAACATCTGATAAATAAGACCTGAATAAAGGTCGATATTTGCACAGATTTTTTTATTCTGACCTTTTTCTTTTGCAAAAATTTCTGGCGTTAATTGTTCAATAAGTGAAAGGGCCTTGAATTCGTCGCCAAAGCCAGCTTTTTCTGCAAAGCTTTCTGCTTCAGCCTTAAGGATTTTTTCGCGTGGGTCTGAAAGTGTATAAACCGCATGGCCCATACCATAAACAAGACCTGAGCCGTCACCAGCCTTTTTGTTAATAACATTTTTAAGAAAGTCAGCTACCTGACCCTCATTTGTAATATCACTTACATCCTGTTTAAGGTAGTTGAGCATTTCAACAACCTTAATATTTGCACCACCATGACGTGGACCTTTAAGTGAACCTATACCAGCAGCAAGTGCCGCATAAGTATCAGTACCACTTGAAGAAAGCACTCTTGTAGCAAACGCAGAGTTGTTACCTCCACCATGCTCAGCGTGAAGAATAAGACAAAGGTCTAAAAGCTTTGCTTCTTCATCAGAGAAAGTACGATTTGAACGTGTTGTATAAAGAATAGACTCTGCTGTTGAATGCTCAGGCTTAATAGGATGAATATACATACTTTTTTTGTAGTAATGTCTTCTTTTAACCTGATAAGCATAAGTCATAATTGTCGGAAGCTGTGCTAATATCTGCAAGCTTTGACGAAGAACATTTTCTATAGACAAATCGTCAGGATTATCATCATAAGAATATAATGCAAGTACTGAACGAGCTAATTTATTCATAATATTAGGTGAAGGTGCCTTAATAATCATATCTTCAATGAAGTCTTCAGGCAACTCTCTTGCCGCAGCAAGAATATTTTTAAAATTCCCAAGTTGCTCTTTTGTTGGTAACGTACCAAAAAGGAGAAGATAAGAAACCTCTTCGTAACCAAAGCGGTTTTCACTTCTGCAACCAGAAACTATATCTTTCAAATCAATTCCACGATAAATAAGTTTACCATCAATCGGCGTTCTTTCACCGTCTTTTATATAGTAGCCTTCTACCGAGCATATTTTACTAAGACCTGCCATAACACCGCTACCGTCACGGTTACGAAGGCCTCTTTTAACATCAAATCTTTCGAAGTATTCTGAAGATATTGCACTATTTTTTTTAATTTCTTCGCAAAGTGAAGAAAGTGCATCATTCGGAATAGGTGAAATGTATGTCGGCAAAATTTTCAACTCCTTTGTCTAAACAAGTTATTAAATAAAAAAATAATTCATATTATTTTATAACATATTAAAGGAAAAGTCAATAAAAAAACACAAGGAGAAACGTAAAAAAATTATGAAAAATTACGCTATTTCAATCATTTTTATATTCATTTCGCTGATAATCACACCTGTTTTGGCTCTATCGGGTGATATTAGCATGCAAAACACCACCCAAAGCTCTGAAGAACTAACAAAAACAGAGGGTTCAGAAAACATTACAAATATCAAAACTGATAATACCGAAGAAGCCGTAATAACAGTATTTCTTAATAATCAAAACAAAAATATTACTATGAGCGAATTTGAGTATGTTTGTGGCAGTGTCGCTGCAGAAATGCCTCTTTCATACCATGAAGAAGCCCTGAAAGCACAGGCTGTTGCCTGTTACACAAACTGTCTGAGATTAAAAAACAGCACTGATAAAAAAGAGATAAATGGTGCTGACATTTCTAATGACATCACAATTCACCAAGGGTACATAACAGAAGAGGAAAGAAAAGAAAAATGGGGCGATGATTTTAATAAATACGAGTCAAAGCTTCGCACAGTTGTTAATGAAATTTATGGTCAATATTTAACATATAACAATGAAATATGCGTTGCCGCATTTTCTGCTATATGCACTGGTACAACTGAATCTGCTGAAAATGTATGGGGCAGCAAAACACCTTATTTAGTTAGTGTAAAAAGCGAAGGTGACAAGCTGTCACCTACATATTCTTCAACTGTCACATTTTCAAAAACTCAGTTTATTTCCATAATGAAGGATTTAGGTGTTTCTATTGATTCGAAAGCAGACTTGAGCAATATAATCGGCAAATCAAAAACTACAAAAGCTGGCACTGTTTTAAAAATAAAAATCGATTCAGAAGAGATAAGCGGAAGTGATATGCGACAAGCATTTTCTTTAAGAAGCCCGGCTTTTAAAATTACCACTACAGAAAATGAAGTCACATTTAATGTAAACGGCTATGGTCACGGTGTCGGAATGAGCCAGTATGGAGCTGATTTTATGGCTCGTCAGGGCAGTACCTACGACGAAATCTTAAAGCATTATTATAAAGGGGTAAATTTGGAAAAATAAAACACTCAACCCCATTAACAAATAAATTTTGTTAATGGGGTTGTAATTTTTTAGATAACCGATGTTCCTTCCCACTCTTTTGCAGGAGTAACTTCAAGAAGTTTTGCAATAGTAACTGCAACATCCTTAATTGAAATAGCGCCTAATTCTTTGCCTTTAGGGAAGCGATTACCACAGAACACAATCGGGATTGTCATATCCTCAGGAATATTGTCACCGTGGCTTCTGTCGTGACCGCCGTGGTCTGCAAGAAGAATTAATGTATAATCATCGGGAATGCTGTTTTTAAGCTTTTCTGTGCAAGAAAGAGCCTTACTTACGCTCTTCATATACTGCTCACTCATCCAGCCACAATCGTGACCACCAACTTCGTCTGTTTCACCTAAATAAAGGAACAAAAAGTCAGGGCTTTCTTCATTTATATATTTTATTGCTGCATCTGTGATTTTCGTATCAGTATCACTTTGCTTGTGCTGATTTAAGCAAAGTGATGTGTGGAGATGGTCAGGTCTGGACAAATCTCTCAATTCTTCCCAGGTATAGAAAAAAGCGCACTTTTTGTCATGATTATCAAGTCTGTCAAAAAGACCTTCAATAGGTCTTACCTGTGGTACATAAGTATTTGATAGAATACCGTGACGCATTGGGTCAACGCTGTGAAACAAAGCTAAATGACAAGGAAGTGTAACAGATGGCATAACAGTCTGTGCTTTAAGAGAATATGTACTCTCTTTTATAAGCTTCTCTGCAAATGGATTTCCGCAACCCATCATACCATCTGGACGCATACCGTCAACTAAAACAAGAATAACTTTTTCAGACATATCAAAGTCCCCTTTTAATAAATTTATTACTTTTTAATTTTTACTGTGAATTCTGTACCCTTCTGAATTTCACTTTTCACTGAAATTTCGTAGTTATTTCTTTCAGCAATTTTTTGCACAAGAGCAAGCCCTAAGCCATTACCCTCTTCGGCGTGAGAAGTATCCCCCTGATAAAATTTATCGAATATATGAGCCTTGGTTTCTTCATCAATTCCACAACCCGTATCTTTTATTCTGACAATGATAAACTCATCATCCGAGGTCTGAATTAACGACACAAGCCCACCCTGTTCAGTAAATTTAAAGGCATTCGAAAGAAGATTGTGCCATATAATATCGAGCAGAGCAAAAGGTTCATTCACCACAACTCTGTCTTCAAGCTCTACATAAATTTCTATTCCTTTTTCTTCCCATAGTTGTTCAAATGATAAAAGACAATCTGAAAGCTGACGACATAAATCATACTCTTTTTTCTCAGGTGAAATTTTTCTGTTTTCAATTTTACTGAGTCTCAAAACATTTGCGACTAAATCTGAAAGCTTATCTGTACTTTCAATAATTGTTTCTATATATTCCTCTCGGAGTTTTTCTGGTAAATCCTTATCTTTTAAGGCAGTTGTGTAGTTATTTATAATTGATAACGGCGTTTTTATCTCGTGAGAAACATTAGAAACAAAATCATCCTTTAAAGCCTCAATGCTATTAAGCTCTGCAACCATTGTATTGAAGTCGCGAAACATAATATTTATGTATGAATTATCCTTGAGGCTTTCATCAAGTTCAATTTCAACTGAAAAATCGCCTTTAGCAACCCTTCGTGTTGCATCACTTATTTTTTGGAGATGCTTGCTGTAATTCATTTTAACAAAGTAAAGTATGAATCTGTAAGCAACAGCCGCCATTATTACATAGTAGGCAAAATACCAGACACCATACTTTGTAAAAAGAGTCAGGTAGTTAAACTCAAAAATAAGTGGAGGAATAAGAGCCAATACAAGCGCCAGCGTAACTGCAATTATATAACCCTTGAGCGAAAAAAACGAAACATCCTCCGGCACTACCCTTTTGGGCGTCAAAGTCTTTTGTCTTTTTTTTCTACAGATTTTCATTTAAGCACCGCCTTGTAACCAAGACCGTGAATAGTTACAATTTTAAAATCTTCACAAGAAGCAAATTTTTCTCTCAACTTAGTTATATAAACATCAACTGAGCGAAGGCTTGTACTTCCGTCAACACCCCAGAATTCATCAAGAAGCTGTGAACGTGAAAAAGTCTTTTTTGGGTAAGATAAAAGTTTATATAAAATATTGAATTCTCTAACGGTTACAGGTATATCTTCACCATTTATAGTAGCAGACATTTCATCCATATCAAGTGTTAAACTACCAACAGTTATTTTTTTATCTGAAATAATATTTGCTCGTCTTAAAATTGCACCTACTCTTAAAACCAGCTCATCCAGATTAATTGGCTTTACCATATAATCATCAACGCCAAGATTAAACCCACGTTCTTTAGATGCATAATCATCCTTTGCTGTCATAAAAATAACAGGAATATTTTTATTGATTTTTCTTACATTTTCAAGAAATTCAAAACCATCTGCTTTTGGTAGCATAATATCTGAAATAATCATATCATAAAAGCTTTTATACATAACGTCATAGGCTTCTTCCGGTGTATTACAGCCACTAACGTTATAACCATTTTTTTCAAGGTGTGCACAGACTATCTGATTAAGTTTTATATCATCTTCAACAACTAAAATATTAACCACACTAATCACCCTTTTCTAAATTTACTTAGATTTTCCAGATTTCACATATATTTCATTATACACATCTTAATTTTTATTGTCAAATACTCTTGTATTTTTCAGACAAATGTAGTAATATAACTGTATATTTGCATTTTCAAATAAATTCGCTTGATTTTTTTAACAACATCTTAACAAACGTTGATTTTTCGGGAATATTCCGTATATCAAACGTAAAACAGAAAGGTTAGAAATGTTTAAAAAACTTTTAAAACTCGCCCAAAAGGATTTATATGTTCAGGCTGTTTCTGTTTTTGCAATTCTTTTAAGCGTTACTGTAGTTGCCGTAGCTTACATAAAAACTTCAAATAACGAAAAAAAGATTGACAATACAAATACAAGCTACAACTACGAAACCTTGCCACCACAAAGTAATAATTTTTCTACAAACTCTGCTATTGTTCTTCCTAAAGAAACTACACCGCCAGAAAATATAACAGGTGGCTGGCAGCACACGCCTGTTACGCAACAGCAACAACAAGGTGGTGCGCAAAATAATTCAGTTTACTCTTGGGGCACTGAAGAAATTGTTTCTAAAATGACAACAGCAATAAACAAGACAAAGGGCTACAAAAACAATTTAGCTGTTCACCATTCTGAAAGCTTCACTGCTAACATAACAGAATGTACTGGTGGTGCTATTGGTCAGAGAGTTGCTAACTCACTCGTTTCTGCAGTTGTTAAACCTACCGACCAGACGTTAAACTTCTCAAATGGTACTGCTGTTACTGCTGAAGGTGAAACAACTCAGATTTTACTTCCTAAAAATGGTCCTTTCACACTTTCACCTAGTGGGGTCAGGACTGCAAAAGCATATCAGGAGGGTGACAAAACAGTTCTTGTTGTAACCCTTATACAAGAAAATGTTGATAAAGACACTGTTCCTTACCACAACTCACGTGGTATCGGATACCTTGACCCTAATAGTGTCGACCTTATGGGTATGACAATTACAAGTGGTGAGATTCAATATCTTGGCTCAAGCATAATGGTTAAAATCAACCAGGCAGGCTATGTAACCTATGCTAAATACACAATTCCACTTCATGTTTATGGCGAAGGTGCCAAAGGCTCCTTAAGTGGATATGCTGTTTTTGATGGTGCTCAGACAGAAATCTGGGAGTTACCACTATAATTAAACCGTTAATAAACCGAGTATTCGGAAAAATATAAAGTATATTTGATAAGGATGGAAAAAATGGGAATTAAAGAGACTGCTATTAAAATGGCTGTAAAAAAGGGTGTTAAATATCTTAAAGAGGATGTTGACACAAACTCAATCAAATTAATTGACAAGGGCTTAAAGCTCACTGAAGGCAAAGACCTTTATCACAACGCACTTTTAAAGCTCAGAGAAGGTATGATTGACCCTAATCATGAATGGGCAAACTTTGTTAAGCACATTATTGAATATGTTGATGCTGACATTATTGAAAAGCTTGTACCACCTTTTATGAGTGCATTTATCCGTGGATACGAATTAAGAAAAGCAGCTATGAAAAAATATGACTGCAATATTCCTTGGGCTATTCTCTTAGACCCTACAACTGCTTGTAACTTAAAATGTACTGGTTGCTGGGCTGCTGACTATTCAAAGGCAAGCCAGTTAACTTATGATGATATTACTAATATTATTAAACAAGGTAAAGAAATCGGTACTTTCGTTTATCTCTACACGGGTGGCGAACCACTTATGAGAAAGAAAGACCTTATTCGTATCTGTGAAGAAAACCCAGAATGTCTTTTCATTTCTTTCACAAATGGTACTTTAGTTGACGATGCTTTTGCGGACGATGTTAAACGTGTTGGTAACTTGTTACTTACAATTTCTATTGAAGGTAGCGAAGAAACAACTGATGCTCGTCGTGGTAAGGGTACATATCAGAAAGTTATTTCTGCAATGGCAAAGCTTAAGGAAAGAGGTATTCCTTTCGGTGCTTCTCTTTGCTACACAAAAGCTAATGCAGATGTTATTGCTTCTGATGAATATGCAGATTTCCTTATTGATTTAGGTGTTATTTTCGCTTGGTACTTCACATTCGTTCCAGTTGGTGCTGATGCTACAAACGAGCTTATGGCAACCCCTGAGCAACGCGAGCTTATGTATAATCAAATCAGAAAATGGCGTTTTGAAAAGGGTTCTCAAAAGCCACTCTTTACAATCGACTTCTTCAACGATGGTGAGTATGTTGGCGGATGTGTTGCTGGTGGTAAACAATATTTCCACATAAGCGCAAATGGTGACTGCGAGCCTTGCGTTTTCGCTCACTACTCAAATGTAAATATTAAAGAAGCAACTCTTATCGATGCTTTACAGAGCCCTATTTTCATGGCTTACAGAGAGCGTCAGCCATTCAGCTCAAACATGCTTCGTCCTTGTCCTGTTATGGACCAGCCTGGTGCTCTTAAGAGAATGGTTGAAGTATCTGGTGCTAAATCAACTGACCTTAGCTGTCCTGAACCAGTTGAAGATTTATTCAACAAAATTGTTGATGTTTCTGCTAAATGGAAAGAAACTGCTGACAGAATGGAAAAAGAACACGGCTTTATTGACTTCAGACTCAGAAGTATAAGCATTTATGATGACGCTGAAGCAAAGCATGTAAAAGACTACAAAGATTTTGAATAATAATGAGGGGCATCGGGTTTTCTCGATGCCTATTTTTAAATGAGTGATTGTTATGGAAAAACTTTTAACTAAAAATTTAGAAAGAGCTAAAAACCCAGAAGCAACAGGTGTTTCTTCAAAAGTTATACGAGAAATGCTAGACGAAATGGAAAAAGAAGAGTGTGAGCTTCACAGCCTTATGATTCTTCGTCACGGCAAGGTTGCTGTTGAAACATACCAGGCACCACTTACAAGAGATAACCCACACATGGTTTACTCTGTAAGTAAAAGCTTTTTAGCAACTGCTTTTGGTTTTGCTCTAGACGAAGGTCTTTTAACTAAAGAAACTAAATTTCTCGAAGTATTCCCTGATTACAAACCTAAAAGGCAGGATAAGTATTTAGAAAAGCTCACTATAGCTCACCTTGTTTCTATGACAAGTGGTAAAGCTGCCTCGGTAAAGGGCAGAAGCGAAAAAGACTGGATTAAACTCTTTTTAAAAGCAAAATGGGCATTCGAGCCTGGCACAGACTGGCGATATATTAATGACAACTTTTATGTTGCTGCTGCCGCTATTACAAGAGTGACAAAAATGTCTGTTACTGAATATTTAACTCCACGTCTTTTTGAACCACTCGGTATAGATGTACCTCTATGGGAAAAATCGCCTACCGGCATCGAAGCAGGTGGCTGGGGTCTTTTCTTAAAAACAGAAGATATTGCAAAGCTCATTCTCTGCTATATGAATGGTGGTAAATATAATGGTGAGCAGATTATTCCTGAATGGTGGACCAAAGAAGCCACAAGCTATCAGAACGATAATTCTGGCTCACAGTCAAAGCCAGACTGCAAGGCTGGTTATGGCTATGGCTTCTGGCGTTGTGCAGGATTAAAAAACACCTATCGCTGTGAGGGGCTTTACTCTCAATATGCTATTGCAATCCCTGACTATGACGCTTGTGTAATTACAACAAGCAGTAACTCAAATCTTCAGCAAACACTCGATATTATATGGAAATATATCGAAAAAGCTTTTATAGCGGAAACCGACACTGATGATACTGTAAAGTGTGAATTAGCTCCGGAAGCATCACCTGTTGTTACAGAAAGAAGTCCTTTAGAAAAGAAAATCAATGAAAAGATTTATTCTTTAAGAAAACCTATTTTTGTAAATAAAGCAGCACATCTTCCTGTTAGTGCATTACCAATGCCTGTTGTTTATTACCTCTCTAATCCAGGTGGTAATATGACAGACATCAGTTTTAATTTCAATGAGTATGGTTTTTATTTCAGTTGGTCTGAAGATGGTGGCGAAAAAAACACCATTCCTGTTGGTATGAATGGCACAGCATTAAATGGTGAAATTCATTTAAGCGGTCTTACTTACAAGGTTATTTCTGACGCACACTGGGAAGACGAAAACACACTTACTATTACAATAAGAGCACTTTCTGCAGTTGCAAAAAGAATTCTCACCTTTAAATTTGATGGTGACAAAATTGCTATGTATCCAGATGTTTATCCTGGACTTGAAAAGAAAGCACGAATTCTGGGTGACACATTAAAAAACGTGTTGAAGGGTGCTTACTTCCACGCTTGGATTGACTTTTTAGTTCCTAGGATGAAAAAGATACTATTTCCGAAGCATAGTGGTAAGGTTAGGAATTAGGAACTAGGAATTAGTTAAAGGAGAAGAAATGAAAAAGGTAGATAACAAGTCTTTTTTAGATTTTTTAGAGAAAGATATTATTAGAAACTTCTATTTGTGTGATAATATTGTTAATAGCGGTAAAGATGGCTATGCAATAAAATCTGTTGTAATTTATACTACTGATAGCACACCAAGTAATGACTATGTTGTATTAACAGAAAATATCTTTAATGAATTGATAATTGAAGTTAAAACAAAAAACGAATCATTGATTTCTGACGTTTTTTCACACGTTAAAAAAGTCGCAAAAACATATAAAAAATTAAGAATTGGTGCTAACGATGTCGATTTCTTTAACTCTGCAATTTTTAAAAAGTATTTTAAACTACAAAAAACTTACTATGCAGATTTTGGCGTTTTTGCACATTTCTCAGAAAGTGATTTAGTTGAGTTTAATATTCCTGAAAACGTATCAATTCAACTGGAAACTGATTTTTCAAAATATTCTGATTACGATGACGAAAACTGGGATGGTCTTGAATCTTTAATCAAATACAAAAATGAAACCGACAAATTCTTTGTAATAAAAGAAAACGATGAGTTTTGTGGTTATTTAATGGCAAATAATTCTTATAAAAATATTTATGATATTGCTAATATTTTTGTAAGTGAAAATTATCGTGGTAAAAATTATGGTACATATCTTACAAGTTGTTTTGCGAAGCATTGTTATGAAAACAATTTAATTCCACATT
Organism: uncultured Clostridia bacterium; assembly: GCA_937916395.1. Taxonomy (GTDB): domain Bacteria; phylum Bacillota; class Clostridia; order Oscillospirales; family Acutalibacteraceae; genus DTU089. Next base: position 42,373 of record CALFTN010000021.1, read on the forward strand.
ACGGAACAGCTATTTCAAAATACTCAGAAGCAGTGGCAAAAAAATGTGGTTTCAAAGAAAGCTACAGACAACATTATGCAGATGTGAAATTCAAATTTATTTCTTTATAAATTTTTTACACCCTACAGATAATTTTTAAAATTACCTGTAGGGTGTAATTCTATATCCTAATTTAAACTTTCATTTAACTTTTTTGTACATTTTCGTGTTGCCACAAAAACAATACCCCAGATTATTAAGTAACCGAGAATAAAGCAAACGGTGAATATCATTATTGGTTTAAGTGATGATTGAAGCCAACCGTTGAAAAGATAAAGTAGAATATAATCAAGGTAAAGCACAACTCCGTGAATCAGTGCAGCAGAAAATGGCGAAAGCTTATCAATAGTATAAATAACAGTAATTCCAGCAGCAATATACGCTAAAAGCGTTGATGAGAATATTCCAAGTACTACTTCATTTACAGTAAATGTCTGTACTTCCCCCAACAACCCTAAAACGCCATAAATAATTGCTAACACCAAAGGGCCACCAAAGCAGAAACACATTCCGCGTTTTAAAAATTCAATTATATACTTTTTCATTTTATTATCCTCCTTTTAACTTGTGGCAAACATCTTCTTGAAATATAATCGGTATAACCCGACTTGAATTCAACGTTGACTCCACCACTGTAAGTTGATATAAATTTTTTAATTTTGTTGATATTTGCAACTGAAGATTTATTTATTTTGATAAATGAAGAAGGAAGTATTTTTTCAACTTCATAAAGTCGATTTTTTGTTAAATATTTTCCGTTTTCAGTTATTGCCCAGATTTTATTATCAATAACTGTCACACACTCAATATTTTTTATTTCTAAAACAACTGTTTCATCTTCGGTAAAAGCTATAATTTTGTTTTCACCAACATATTCTTTCACAAGATTTTCTATTTTGTCAGTTAATTCATTTGCCTTTTTAACTCTTGCCGTAATTACTTCTTCATTTTCTTTATCTATTATCAGTTGAAAATCCATATCATCATCTCCTTTCATTTATGTTATAGCATAAATTTATGGTTATGTGTGAAATTTAAAGTAAGTGGTTGATTTTTTGATTTAAGCGGTAAAAATATCTCTCCACAGTATTTTCTTAAAATACTGTGGAGAGAATATCTTTAGATATTATTAAGTAACTCTGGCAATCCCTTAATTACACTCGGAAGTGCTTTAACAATGAGTTTTATAATACCCCATGTTAATGGTTCTTTGTCGTTGAGTATATCAAGAAGTCTACCTGCCATTGTTGGACTGAACACACCCATTGACATTGAAATAAAGTTTTTAACAGGTGTTTGAACTGCAATAGCATAAGCCATATTGTCAGTGCCAAGAATTTTAGCAATAAGTCCTACAATCTTTTTACCATTTTTACCCTTGCAAGAATCCTCAAGAGTATTTGCAATTGTAAGGTTAGGGTAACAAACAACATCCTTCTGAGGAATTGGGAAGCCTAAAAGCTTCTCGAATTGTTCGTCTGTAATATTCTTAACATCAGCAGTCATATATGCCGGATACATAGCTTTCATATCTGGTACTTCTGCTGTGGTAGTAGAAGAAACATTAATAGAAGCTGTGAGGAGAATATCTCTTGAAGATGCACCAACAAGAATATTATATTTACCACTTTCAACATGCCAATCATGAATTTCTACGTTATAGAAAGCGAATGCTCTCTTTGAGAGTTCTATTTCAACTTCTTTTTCTTCGCCAGCTTTTAAGTAAACCTTCTTAAAGCCTTTTAATTCTTTTTCTGCTCTGAAGATTTTACTATCTTCTTTAGAAACATAAAGCTGAGCAATTTCTGCGCCATCTACACCACCGATATTCTTAACCTTGAATTTAACTGTAACCTTGTCAGTATCTTTAATATCATCAGCAGAAACAGAAATATCGCTGTACTCAAATTTTGTGTAAGAAAGACCGTAACCAAATGGGTAACGAACCTGCTTTTTAGCTGTATCGTAATAACGATAACCTATATATATGCCTTCTCTGTATTCAACTGTTGTTGTATTACCAGGGAAGTAATCGTAGCAAGGTGTATCCTCAAGCTTATAAGGATATGTTTCAGCAAGCTTACCAGATGGGTTAACATCACCAAAAAGAAGGTCAACAACTGCACTGCCACCTGCTTCGCCGCCCAAGAAGCTATGAAGAATAGCTTTTGCATTATCTTCCCAAGGCATTTCAATAACTGCACCACCAGCAAGAACTAAAACAACATTACTGTTTACGTTCTTAACTGCTTCAATAAGTGCTACATGCTCTGGTGGAATGCGAAGATGACTTCTGTCAAAGCCTTCTGATTCAAATACATCAGTAAGTCCAACGAAAACTAATGCGATATCCGCATTTTTAGCAGCAGAAACTGCTTCGTTAATATACGCATCCTGAGTTTTGTTTTTTGCCTCTTTCTTTGTGAGAGCGTAGCCATCTGCATAAGTAACATTTATACCACGGCTGAACATTGTGTCAAATGCGTTATCAAGCTTAATAGGATTAACAAGCGAACTACCAGCGCCCTGATGACGAGGTTTTTTAGCCATCTGACCGATAACTGCATATTTCTTATCTTTAT
>CALFTN010000022.1 GCA_937916395.1 uncultured Clostridia bacterium
CCATTTCAAGGGTTGTTGCACCATATCTCATAGCACCTGTCGCAAGTGGTGCAGGGGCTTTATCGTATTTTTCAAGCAGCTTTTCTGTATTGCCTGCACCTTTGTGCTTTCCCCAATAAAATTTGATTGTGTACAACACAGCAAGACCCAAAGCATTTATTGCCAGTGCCTCATACCATTTGAACAGGATGGAGCTTGCAACACAAATACACGAAACGGGGAACCACGGTATCACAGCTTTCAGTGCAAAATTAAGAATAATTATTACAACAGATATAACCGTTGACCCGTAAGTCTGAAGCCACAGTTCATAATTATTGAGTGTATCTGTATATTTCCCGTACCAGAGCAAAAATTCAGGTCTTGCAAAAACTCTGAGAAGTATAATAAGGCATAGCGCCACAAGAAAGCAGATAAAAGATGGCGTGTCATCTGCATATGCTATGAAGAATCTGCTTTTAAAAGATGCAAAATTAAAAGCATACGCAGTACTGCGTTTTTTAGTCAATGCATCATCTCCCTTTTATACGCATTATAGCACAACTATATTTTATAATAAATTTAACACAAGGTCAACAGTTAAATTTGAATTTCAGCTGTTTTATGGCAACAAAACAATATTTTTTGTGAACGGACAGTTAATTTAATTGCTTTATAAATATAATATATGATATAATCGTGTAAAGATATTATTCAGGAGGTAAATATGAAACTTGTAATTCTTGACGGATACACAGAAAACCCGGGCGACCTTTCCTGGGACTGGCTTGGGGAACTTGTGGATGAATATCATGTTTATGATAAAACCGCACCGGAGCTTGTTATAAAAAGATGTGAGGGTGCTGAAATCGTTGTTACCAACAAAACGGTAATTACAAAAGAAATTATTGATGCATTACCGCAACTTAAATACATTTCTACCCTTGCAACAGGTTTTAATGTTATAGACACAGAATATGCCGCTGAGAAAGGAATCAGGGTTTCCAACATTCCTGCATACAGCACAGACGGTGTTGCTCAGTTGGTGTTTGCTTTGCTTTTAGAAATGACAAACAGCGTTTTCCTTCATAATGAAAGTGTAAAAAATGGTGAATGGACAAAGTGTGAGCACTTCTGCTATTGGAAAACACCTTTGACAGAGCTTGCAAACAAAACATTCGGCATTATAGGCTTCGGAAGCATCGGCAAGGCGGTTGCAAAAATCGCACTTGCATTCGGAATGAAGGTTATCGCAACAACAAACCATCCTGCACCTTTCGAAGGCGTTGAATTCACGGACAGAGACACTCTGCTCGCAAACAGCGATTTTGTTTCGCTCCACTGTCCTCTGACGGAGAAAACCGAGGGTATGGTCAATGCGGATTTCCTCGCAAAAATGAAGCCTTCAGCTATGCTTATCAACACCTCAAGAGGTCAGGTTGTCAACGAAAATGACCTTGCGCAGGCACTTGAAAACGGCGTGATTGCTGCCGCAGGACTTGACGTTTTGTCGCAGGAGCCTCCGAAGGCGGATAATCCCCTTTTCGGACTAAAAAACTGCCATATCACTCCGCACATTGCGTGGGCAGGCTACGAGACAAGAGTCAGACTTATGGAAATCTGCAAAGAAAATCTCAAGGCATTTTCACTCGGCAAACCGATTAACGTAGTATATTAAAAAAGAAAGCAGGTGCCCGTAAAAGTGAAATGATAAAATGATGGTAGACACAAAAAAGTGTCTACCATCATTTTTTATGTTATGATAGAAGAAAGGAGCAGAAAGAAATGGGAAGACCAAAAGGCGGAACAAACAGAAATCATAGTAAAGAAGAAAAATTAGCATTGGTATTACGAAATTTGAATGGAGAAACGATAGCATCATTGGAACGAGAAACTGGAATACATAATTCACAAATTCGTAAATGGATAAAACGATATTCAGAAGATGGAGAAGAAGCTTTGGTTAACAAAAGGAAACCAGGAAATCCTCTTGCAAAATACAGAAACCGCAAAGAACTTACACCTATTGAACAACTTGAATACAAAGTAGCTTTACTCGAAAGAGAACTGTTAAAGAAAGATGCGGAGGTAGTTCAATTAAAAAAATCAATAGAACTGGAAAGGGGCGATGCAAAAAGAAAGTGATTCAACAGCTCTATGCTTGTATTGAAAAAGAAAGTATAAATCGTTCAGTAAAAGAGCTTTGTGATATATACGAAGTTTCACGCTCAGGATATTACAAATGGCTGAAAAGAAAAGGTACATTAAACCGTTATGAACAGCAACAGAAGGAATTAGATTACTATGTTGCAGACATTCACTCTCACTATCCTTCACAAGGCTACAGAACAATAAATGACACACTTTTAAATATGTACGGTTGGGTTGTCTCTGATGTATCAGTATGGAAATCAATGAAAAGATTAGGGATTAAAGGATATGACAGAAAGCAAAAAAGTCCTGCATCCGAAGGTGCAGAACACGATAAATATCCTAATATCCTTAACAGAAAATTTTATTCAGATAAGCCGATGCAGAAAGTTGTAACAGATGTTACCTACATAAAACACAGGAACAAATGGTATTATCTTGCGTTGTACTTAGATTTATTCAACAACGAAATTCTTGACTGGGAGTTAAGTGATACTTTTGACAATTTTCTTGTAATGAAGCCTGCAAAAAGAATTCTGAAAAAGGCAAAGAGCACCGGAACCCAAATCCTTTTGCACAGCGACCAGGGTGTCCAGTACTCATCAGCAGGTTATTG
>CALFTN010000023.1 GCA_937916395.1 uncultured Clostridia bacterium
TCTTTTCACTCTTTGCACTGTACTAACGCTAACATTGGAAAGCCGCGATTAAGCGAGTGCAAAGAAGTTTACTTGCTTTGCCGAGCAACAGTGGATTCGTGAAAACAGAGCTTTGCTGTGTTTCGTACAGAGTAACCGCGCTTTAAGAGTGATATAACCTCTTTGTATTCTTCTTTCTTCTGTTTAGTTGTGTTGAGGGTATTGTAAAGAGCAACCGCCTCAACATAATGAAATGTTGGAGCGGTTGTAAGTTGTTTATTATTAGAGTTTTTTATTGACAAGGCTCGTTGTTCGCAACCCGCACGGCGTGAATGTTGCGGTTAAGCGAGTGCATAGTCAAGTTTACTTGTGCTTTGCTGAGCGTTAGCAACTTCGACAGAGTTAATTATATCCACGCTTCGTGCGACCTTTTGCTACTCGCCTTGTCGATAATTTTTGCCTTTTTTGAGGCAAAAAATATTCCCATTGACCAACCTTTTGTTGCCTGCGGCAATCGCACCCCGCGTGGCACTATCTTCGTCAGTGCTACACGCGACTAACTGCTCAAAAGGTTGCTCGGTAGTCGTAAAAAACGCTGTTTTTTACTCCCACTCGACTAGAACAGTTAAATTTGGGTTAAATATTTTAACTTTATTATCAATACTTTAACACAAAATTTTGCCTTTTGAAACGGTAACTGGTGTCAAGAACTGGTGTCGAAAGTCTTGTGAAAAATTATGGTATTACGATAAAATTTAAAAGACTGTATTCAAGTGAAAGCATTGATGCAGATGTTGTTGAAATGATGTCGCCGTCTTGGAAACGCTTATTTACGTCTACACAAATAAATAAACCACCTTCTGGTAATTCAATAACGTCTAAAACTTTGCTTTTATGTATTATTGCTTGGTTTAAACTTTCTAAACTTTTATCCTTAATCTCTATTTCTTTGATATTTTTAAAATCTATAATATCATTGAAATATATAGAGATTTCTTCTAAAAAGCGCTTTTGAATTTCTTTCGATTTAAAGTCAACAGCAGATGCAATAAATTCATCATAATCTGCGCCATAGTATATAGGACCTGTCATTAAAGCATTAATACTTTCTTCATTAATGCTTATTCTTGCCCAATCAGAATTATACTTGCGAGTTATATTATCAAGCTTTATTGCTTTTTCCAATATGTAATGTGTATCTTTGGCTAATGAAATGTTTTCAGGACATAATTCTATAATAAGTTTCTCAAAACTTAATACTGTTTGTTCTTCTTTTTCATAGCGATATTTTAATGCCTTTGCTTTTGCTATTGCAGTTATTGTTTCTAGTCTTTCTTCAAATAAATAGTGATTAGGTCGAGAAGTGGCTCCCCATTGCGCTGTTATTTCACTGTTTACCTTAGTTCCTGAATATTGAAAGATTGGATAATTTTTTCTAAGGTTCTTTAGCATTTCACTAAATAGTCTATTTGCATTAGTATCCACCGAAATATATTGTATATAAATTATAAATTACAAATTTACTCTAATTTTAGGTTTTAAACAAGTGTTTTCAATGGAAATTGATAGAGGTTTATATATGAAATTCAAATTACAAACAAAATTCTCTTTTCACTCTTTGAACAGTGCTAACACTAACATTGGAAAGCCACGATTAAGCGAGCGCAAAGAAAGTTTACTTGCTTTGCCGAGCGGTAGTGGCTTCGTGAAAACAGAGCTTTGCTGTGTTTCGTACAGAGTAACCACGTTTTAAGAGTGAGATTAATAGTAAAAATGTTTAATTAAGTATGTCAACAAAAAGTTTTTTTGCTATATTTGCGGTAAAATCGGGAATATAGTTTGCACTTGCATTGAAAAAATATTGAATGTTTTTTGATATTTCTCAGTTGTTCGTGTTATATATATGCTTCAATTATTATTATTCTACGTGTCAAAATATGCTCGATAGTATCAAGGATATTCAAAAACAATATGAAACAGGAGAAAATCCTGTTCTTGTAATGTGTAACGATAAGAATGAGTATGTGTGTAAGTATATGCGTTCTTTAAATCCAGCGTATAAGCTTGTGTGTGAATTTGTTGGCTCTCATCTTGTTGAAAAATGGAATATCCGTTCTCCGAAAATGAATCTAGTGAAAATCAAGGCAGAGCATTGGAGTAATTTTTTATCGACAAATTGTATCCGTACTGCACCAGCGTTGGGGTATATGATGCTGAATAGTGTTGTTGATATTACACAGACAACGTATAGTCATATACAACTGTCAAAGAAAGTTCTTGTACAATTGCTAAAGATTGCTCTTTTTGACTTTTGGGTAGCAAATGAAGACCGTACATATAATAATGCAAATTTGCTGTACGATGTAAAATGCGATGAACTTGTTTCTATTGATTATGGCGGAATATTCAATACCTCGACATTTGAATACCCAATGTGTCAGTTGACAATGACAGATACGATATTGTATGCAGAAATATTCAAACAATTTATAAATAGATTTTCAAAGAATGAAATTAGGGCTGTTGCTGTAGGGTTGGAAGATTATTATAGAAAGTCGGTCGATAAGTGTAGAGGTGTGCTTGAAAGTATGATTTCGGGAATACCATTAGAATGGAAAGTTGATAATATACTTAATAAACTGATGCAATTGTTTGATGAGCCGTGGGTGACTGAAGTATGGACAAATTTTGTTGAATGCTTAAATGATAATATAAATGAATAAGTTACAATATAGCATAATTTTTGGTGAGATTAGACCTGAGATTTCTGAACGTTTAAGTCTTGGCGTCATTGTAGTAGATGGTGAAAATATTTCTGTCAAATACTCAAACAAGAAATTGCAGGTGTTAAAAAGTCTGTACTCTCAAAAAGAATATGAGTTTGTAGGGAGAGTTGTTAGAGGGTTGTCAAGAAACAATAAGATTCCTTCAGAAGGCATAGTTAATTATTTGTCAAGATACTCAAATAATTTGCTCTCAATATCAAAATTACAGGGGATAGATTTGGAAGCAAATGAAAAGAGTAAACAATGGTTGTATGATACATATGTAAAGGTGGGTTAAAAACAACCCTTTGGAAATAAAACAATAAAGAAGCCTACGGCTTCTTTATTGTTTTATAGTTATCATACTTGCGGGCTAGCGGACTAAGGTAAATACCCGAAGGGGAGGGAGCTTTATGCTACGTGCGACTATTACTCATTGAAGCCCTTGGTGGAAGTAATAAACAACAAGAGCCGAAAGGCTCTTGTTGTAGAATATTGTCATTGTCACCTTCTGGGCCATCCCATTGACCAACCTTTTGTTGCCTTTAACTTTGTTGAAACGCTGCTGCACTCGTTGTAAAAACTCAAACAAGTTTAGTCTTAACTCGTTGGCAGGTGTTTTGGGCAATCGCACCCCTCGTGTCAATATCTTCGTCAGTGCTACACGCGACTAACTGCTCAAAAGGTTGCTCGGTAGTCGTAAAAAACTGCGTTTTTTACTCCCACTCGACTAGAACTGTTAATTTATTGCTAAATATTTTAACTTTATTATCAACACTTTAACACAAAATCCTATCCTTAATTTAGCGAACTGGTGTCAAGAACTGGTGCCGAAAAGTTAATTATAACACCTAGTCATCGGCAGATGTTTTTTCATTGTATAATGGAATGTTTTCATTCTCAAAACCATCAATGTTTAATGATTTTATGTAATATGGACCTGCCATATATCTATAACCAGCACCATTTTTTACGCTATAGAAACTCTTCCAAGTTGTTGCAGGACATACTCCAACTTGGTATTTTTTTCCTCTTTCATCTTCGATTGATATTATAGATTTGTTAAGAATTGATAGCTTGGTAATATAAAGTTTTAGTGTGTGAGAGTAGATTGTGCAATGT
>CALFTN010000024.1 GCA_937916395.1 uncultured Clostridia bacterium
TTATGGCAAAAAGAATGTTATCTTATGGTTCAAGTGGTGAAGATGTAAAGGAATTGCAAAAAGCATTAAATAATGTAGGGTTTTCTTTAGATGTTGATGGCAAATTTGGCGCTAAAACTCAGAGTGCAGTAAAATCTTACCAAAAAAACAGAGGACTTTCTGTTGATGGTATTGTTGGGAACAATACGTGGACAAGTCTTTCTAGTAGTATAACAAATAACAATACAACTGACATAAAACCAGCAATATCAACAGGTGAAAATGCAACGACAGAACCGTCGGTCGAAATAAAACGACCAGAGTATAAAAAGAGTGAAGCTGTAGTTTCTGCTGAAAATAATCTTAATAATTGGGAGCAAAACAAGCCAGGAGAATTTAGTAGTAAATATTCAGATGAAATTGAAAGTGTTTTAAAGAGTATTCTCAGCAGAGAAAAGTTCAATTACAATATAAATGCAGACCCACTATATAACCAATATCGTGAACAATACGTTAAAAATGGTAAAAAAGCGATGATGGATACTATTGCAAATGCATCAGCATTAACAGGAGGTTATGCTAATAGCTACGCGGTTTCGGCAGGTAATCAGTCATACAATGATTACCTGAGCAATTTGAATGATATTGCTTTGGACTTATATACAAAGGCGTATTCAGCTTACAAAGATAAGGGCGAAATGGATTTAGAGAGAATAGGTATTTTAAATGACCTTGATAAAGCTGATTATGATAAATATCGCGATTCACTAGAAGACTATTACAGAGATGGAGAGTATCTGCTCAAAAAACTTTCGGATATGAGCGAAAGTGAATATGAAAGATTTTTGAATGAAATAAAAGGTTATGAAAATGACCGCGATTTTAATTACCAAAAATATCTTGATGAGCTGAAAGAAAAACAGTTTTATGAAGAGTTGGATTTTTCAAAAAATAGATTCCAACAGGAATTAGAATTCAAAAAAACAGAGGCAGAACGTGACCAAAAGAATAAAGATAGAAATTATTATTTATCGGCGTCAAAAAGTAGCACATCTTCTAGCTCAAGTAAAAAAAATCAAAATGATACTACCGAAACAAAAGCAACAATTTTGCCAAGAACCTATGAGCAGTTTGTTTATTTAACAGGTTTTTCAGGAATTTTGAATGAAAATGAATTTAATCTGAGAAAAAGTGCTAAGAAAGAGTATGGCAGTTATGAAAATTACATTAAAGAAATGTTCTATAAATATGGCGATGGCAGAAATCAAGCAAAGTAGGTGGAATTATGAGTGATGAACTTCTTATAGCAATAATCAGTGGTTTTGTGGCAATAATCAGTGGTTTTATGTCAAGTTTTATTGGTAGTAGCAAAGCTATTGCTTATGTTGAGAAGACTCAGGCTGTGCTTGATACAAAAATAGAAGATTTAACAAGAGAGGTTAGAGAGCATAACAACTTTGCTAAGCGTATGCCGGTGGTTGAAGAGCAAGTTAAAATAATTAATCATAGAATAAATAATTTAGAAAAAAGATAGCAGGAGGATTATTATGAAAATCAACTGGAAAGCAAGATTCAAAAACAAGGCTTTTTTAATTAGCTTTATTGCGCTTATACTTTCGTTTGTGTATAAAGCTTTAGAAATTTTTGAAATTATCCCAAAAATATCAGAGTCGGAACTTTTCGACTCAATAAATGTGTTGGTAAATTTTCTCGGATTGATGGGCGTTGTGGTTGACCCTACAACCAAAGGCTTGAGTGACAGTGAATTAGCACTTACATACTATAACTAATAAGAGGTGAAATTATGAGCAAAAAAATTTATATATCTCCTAGTAATCAGGAAGCAAATCTTTATGCAACTGGTGGTACAAATGAAAAAGAGCAATGCCACAAAATTGCACGTGCTTGCTATGATTTTTTAAAGCAAAATGGTTTCAATGTCAAGTGCACCTATAATAACAATATGTATGAACGCGTAAAAGAAAGTAATGCCTTTGGTGCCGATATTCATTTGGCTATTCATACAAATGCTACGGCAAAACACAATGTAACCGGTGGGGCACAAATACTTTTATATTCCTTAACTGGTGAACGTAAAAATATAGGTCAGGCAGTTTTAAATCGTTTAGCACCAATTACACCAGGCGAATCTGCCGAAAAATTGATAGAAAAACCGTCTTTTTATGAAATTAACTCTGCTGATGGTATTACAATTTATTGCGAGTGTGAATTTCATGATACAAAAGAGGGTTCAGATTTTATTATAAACAATACAAGGTTAATTGGCGAAACAATAGCAAAAGGTATATGTGATTATTTTGGCGTTAGTATTGTTGAAGGCGATAATGTTGAAGACAATAAAAAAACACTCTACACAGTTCAGGTAGGTGCTTTTAGTGTAAAAAATAACGCTGTTAAATATTTAGAAGAACTCAAAAGTGCAGGCTTTGATGCAATTATAATTGAAAAATAAAAAAATGAGTCAGATTCCAAAGGAATCTGACTCAAATTTCTTATTTTATCTATTAAGAATAAGTTTTGTGAGTTCAACTGGTTCAACGATTTTGCCATCTTTGTAAACTCTCATATTTCCAGAAGCAATTTCGTCGATAAGAATAACTTCACCATTGTTGTAACCAAATTCAAATTTAATATCCCAAAGGTCGAGACCAATTGATTTAAGGTCATCAGCAACAACTTTAGTAATTTTGAGTGTTTGTTCTTTCATAGATTTGAACATTTCTTCTGACATAACGCCAAGAGCAGCAAGACCTTCGCTTGTTACGAGTGGGTCACCCTTTTCGTCATTTTTGAATGTGCACTCAACATAACCACCATCTAAAACTGTGCCATCAGCCATATATTCGCCATATCTTCTTATAAAGCTACCAGTAGCAACAAGTCTACAGATAACTTCAAGACCATGACCAAAAACAGTTGCAGGTAAAACTTCCATAGTAGCGTTTTCGACATCAGCACTTACATAGTGAGTTTTAACACCTGCTTTTTTGAGCATTTCAAAATAATAAACAGAAGTCTCAAGGTTTGCTTTACCAATACCTTCAATAGTGAGACCAACGCTGTTTTCACCTGGGTCAAAAACACCATCTTTACCTGTGCAATCGTCTTTGAACTTTAACATTACATTACCATTGTCGAGTTCATAAACGTCTTTTGTTTTACCTTCGTAGAGTTTTTTCATAATTGAATCTCTCCTTGTATTGAAAATCTTACAAGTAGAATTTTAAAACTGTTTTAAGTGATTGTCAAGTAAATATAAAAATTTTTTCGCTTTTGAGTTAATGTTTTAAATATTTGTTATAAAATTCAAGAAATTAAAAACCTTTTTTGTCTAAATATACAATCGTCAGGTTTGCTTTTTGGTAACTATTTAATTTACTTTGTGTTGAAAAACTTTAAGTGAAATGTTAAAATATATAAAAAATATTTGGAGGTATTTTATGGCAATTTTAAAACTTGTTGTGGCGTTCTTTATTTGTTTCGGTCAGATAATTGGGCCACTTTTTACACAATTGACAAAAGGTGAAGAGCAATTTTTTGAAGATTGGTCCGCAACCAGCAAATTTACACAGGAGAGCTACATAGAATTAGAAAAAAATCCCGAAAAAGATTTTATAATTCTCAATTTAACTGATATTCAGTTAGGTGAAGAAAATGTTTTTGGTAAAGATGGTGAGTATACCAAACAACTTATTACAAAGCTTGTAAATGAACAAAAGCCAGATCTTATAACTCTCAGTGGTGATAATGCATGGGGGTATATCTCATACATTGAAGTAATTAAATTTATTGATGCATTTGGGATTCCGTGGGCACCAGTTATGGGTAATCACGATGGCGAAGGTACCGGAACAGAATTCTGGGCAGCGTATAAGCTCAGCGAAGCTGAAAATTGCTTGTTCAGGTTTGGGCCTAAAGATATGGGTTATGGTAACTATATAATCAATATCACAGAAAAAGGTAAGATTATTCATACGTTATTTATGATGGATACTCACAGTTATATAGAACGTGAAGTAGATGGCGAAAAAGAGAGGTTTTATGACCATCTTTGGGATAATCAACAGGAATGGTACAAATGGGCTGTTAATGGTATAAAAGAGCTTAATGGTGGAGAAATAGTTGAAAGTACAGTAATATTCCATATTCCTGTTCGTGAATATATAGATGCTTGGGATGCTGTTAGTATAAATAAAACAAAGGAAAATCCACATGGTGAAGGCGATACTAAAAATGAATTGTATTTGTTTGGTAGCAGAACAGAAGATAATTGCCCTTCACCAGATAATAACGGTTTCTTTGCTCTTTGCAAGGAATTAGGTAGTACCAAAAATATTATTGTTGGTCACGACCACGTTAATGACTATTCTGTTATGTATGAAGGAATAAGACTCTCTTATAGCCTTAAATCTGGTTTCGGTAGCTACTGGACACCTGAAATGATAGGCGGAACAACACTCAACATTAATTCTAAAGGTGATGTTGATATTGAAAACCATTACTATAGCCTCCCTGAAAACAATTGGGATATAGTAGACGATTAAAAACAAAAAACTGCAAGAATTAAAATCTTGCAGTTTTTTATTTTTTCTACATTCAATTATTTTGTGAATTCACCAGGTGTCATGCCAAATTCATCTTTAAAGCATTTAATGAAATAACTTTCAGTGCTAAAGCAAGTTGTTTCTGCAACTTCAGAAAGGGTAGCGCCACGTGAGAGCATCTCTTTAGCAACGTTAAGTCTTTGAGATTTAATATACTGTGGAATTGTTGTGTTAAATGATTTTTTAAAAAGTAATGATAAATGGTCTTTCGAAATACCAATTTCTTTAGCTAAATTATCAAGCTTTAAATCGTCAAAAAGACGTGAAGAGATGATTTTTAAAGCTTCTCTTACTGCCTTAGGGTGAGTATTACTTTGAATTTTATTAACAAGAGTTACAAGCTGAAGACTTTTTTTGAATAAAAACTGTAAAATTTCGCTCTCAGCAGTTAATCCATCAATTTGCATAATTGCATCATCTGTAAAAGCATAACAGGCAGTTTCATCTGCGCCACCAGAAATAGCATATCTTGTAGCAATAGCAATGGTGTTTATTGCCCAGTATTTAAGTGGGCGGGTGTCGTCAGAAGAAAGCTTGCTGATAACTAAATCACTTTTTAAAAGCTTTTTAATCATTTCGTTAACGCCATCAACATCACCACGACAAATACTTGAGAAAAAAGCATTTTCTATTTGGTATGTAGTAGCGTTTTCAGGAAGAACAGATATATTATTCATAAAATCACTCCTATAATTTTATAAGACAATAATAACATATAAAAAAAATTTAATCAAGCGTTTTTATTAAATAAAACGATTTTTTGTTATTTACTGAAAAGTGCGAATATGTTATTATTTAATTGGTGATGTTTATGATAAAAGAAATAATGCACGATGAAGTTTTTTTAGCTAAAAAATCAGAGCTTGCAACAAAAGAAGATTTATATATTGCAAATGATTTGAGAGATACATTGAAAGCAAATAAAGATAAATGTGTCGGAATGGCTGCTAATATGATTGGAATAAATAAAAAAATAATTATTTTTGAAAATAATAATAAAGAATATATTGTTATGTTTAACCCAGAAATAATTAAAAAGCAAGATTCTTTTGAAACAGAAGAAGCTTGCCTTTCACTACAGGGATATCCCAAGAAAGCAAAGCGTTATAAATCAATTAAGGTTCGTTGGCAAAATGAAAATTTTGAGTGGCGTATAAAAACATTCTCTGGTTTTGAAGCTCAGATAATTCAACACGAAATTGACCATTGTGACGGTATATTAATATGACAAAATCAATTATTTTAAATAATAAAAAAATTAATTATGAATTAAACAGAAAAAATGTAAAAAATCTTAATTTGCGAATTAAGCCGGATGGAACAATTTCTGTTTCGGTAAATAATAAAATATCTCAAGAAAGAATTGATTTATTTTTAATTGAACATGCTGATTTTATTTTAAATGCTTTAAAAAAATATGAAGAAATATCAAAAAACAAACCAGAGGAAAATAAATTAGAAACTGGAGAAAAAATAAAAATTTTAGGAATAGAACGAAATTTAATAGTTGAACAAGGTAATAAAAATAATGTTTTTTGCGATAAAAATTATTTTATTATAACGGTGAAAAATACCGATGATTTCGAGTTGAAACAAAAAATAATCGAAAAATGGAAAAAAGAACAGTCAAGCAAATTAATAACAGAAATTTGTGAAATTATGTATCCATATTTTAAAAATTATGTGCCTGTTTTCCCTGAAATAAAATTTAGAAAAATGACTTCACGTTGGGGTAGTTGTCAGCCGAAAAGAAATATATTAACGTTTAATACGCTTTTAATTGAAGCACCGGTTGAGTGTATTGAATATGTAGTTGCACATGAATTCACTCATTTTTTAGAAGCAAATCACAGTAAAAATTTTTATAATAAATTAGAAAAAATAATGCCGGATTGGAAGCAAAGAAAAAATTTGTTGAATAATAAAAAATAATGCAAAACAACAACCATCATTTGTGATGGTTGTTGTTTTGCAAAAATTTGTTAAGAACAGTAAATTCTCTTAAATAAAGACTTCGCCAGTCTTCACGCATTTCTTCATATTTACCAAAAATCTCTAATGCTTTTTCTATTTCTACCCACTCTGCAGTAATGCCATGCTCGATTTCTGTTGCAGTTAGAGCACTCTTGCCAGTTCCGGTAATTTTGCAAGGAAAGTAATGGCTTATGTAAAGTGTTTCGAAACAATACTCTTTAACAGTAATAAATTCATCGCTGGTGTTTTCAGCGGTTAAACCAGTTTCTTCTTCAACTTCGCGAATACAACATTCTGAAAGAGTTTCATTTTCTTCGAGTCCACCACCAGGGCTCATATAAATGTTTGTGTTAAGTTCGTGAGACAAAAGGATTTTATTGTCCTTAATTATAATCGCTCTGCCAGAATGTCTTATTCTTTCTGGTGGGTCAGAGTGATGCTCACTTATTAATGTAACAACTTCGTTTTTCATTTAATCACCAATTTGTATTTTACCAACAGAATATGAATATGTCAATTGATTATTTCTTGTCTCTGTGTTAAAATGTAAAAAACGAAGTTTCGGGTGACGGTATGCCATATTTATTTGTTCATTTTAAAGAAAAGCTTACTCCAGATGGTGAACAAGTCTATTTTGCAATAAGTAAAAATGGATACAACTGGGAGCAGGTCAATGATGGGAAGCCAGTATTATCAGCAAATCTGGGTGAGTGTGGTTGTAGAGATGTCGAGATTATTCGACTAAAAACTAGTGAGTTTGTAATCCTTACAACTGATTTGTGTATTGCTAACAGATATGATGAAAACTACAATATTAATTGGAAAAATGTCAACAGCTCTGGTAGCAAAAATTTAAGAATGTGGAAAACATACGATTTAATTAATTTCAGCGAAGAAAAATTAATATATTTTGGTCGTGATGATTTTGGGTGTCTCTGGGCGCCAGAAATTTTTTATGACGATGTTAACGACGAGTATTTTATACACTGGGGTTCAACTGTTGAAGCAGATGAGTTTTCTCACATGTCTATTTACTGTTGTACCACAAAGGATTTTGAAAAATTTACAAAACCACAACGTTTTTTTGCTAAAAACAACGAGATTTTAGATAGTCATATAGTAAAAATAGGAAATGAATACCATTTGTTTTATAAAAATGCACATAACCCATCTGTAAATTTGCATGCAGTCTCAAACGATTTATATGGCGAATTTATAAATGATGATGCTTTTCAAAGATATATGTTAAGTGAAGAGGCAACGTTTAATAAACCAGGCTCTTACGAAGGCCCAACCACATTTGTTTTACCAGATGGCAAGTGGTGTCTGCTTCTTGACTTTTTTGGTTGTGAAAAAGAAAAAATGGGTTACGTGCCGTTCCTTTCAGAAAAGTTAGGTGACTGTAATTTCAAACGTGCAGATGATTTGTTTTCATTCCCTTATGGCTTTAAACATGGTAAAGTAATTGAAATAACTTGTGAAGAATATGAAAGGTTAAAACACTATGAATTTTGAAGTAACTAAAAAAGATTTTTTAAAAGACAAAAAGCCAATTAAAATAATTTCTGGTGCAGTGCATTATTTCAGAAATATGCCCGACACATGGGAAGATATTTTACTTAAATTAAAAGCGTTAGGCTGTAACTGCGTTGAAACATATTGTGCCTGGAATATGCACGAAAAGGTACAGGGAGAATATGATTTCACGGGTATTTTAGATATTGCAAAATTTATTGAAACTGCAGGAAAACTCGACTTAATGGTTATTGTAAGACCGGGCCCATATATCTGTGCCGAGTGGGAGTTTGGTGGTTTACCGTGGTGGATTCAGAGCAATGAAAATATCGAAATTCGTTGTATGAATAAAGAATACATAACTCATTTTGATAATTATTTAGATAAGCTTTGTGCAGAAATAAAACCATATCTTTTCACAAATGGTGGACCAGTTATTATGGTGCAGTGTGAAAATGAATATGGTTATTATGGCGACGACAAAGAATATCTTACATATTTAAAAAATGGATTTATAAATCGTGGAATTGATGTTCCACTCTTTACTTCAGATGGTACATCAAAAGAAGATTTGCTTGATGGCACAATAGAAGGTTGTCTTTCAACTGTAAATTTCGGCAGTAGGGTAGAAGAAAACTTCAAAGCACACGATGAATTGTTCCCAGATTCAATAAAAATGTGTATGGAAATGTGGGATGGTTGGTTTGATGCGTGGGGTGACGAAAAGCATCATACAACATCAGCAGAAGACTATGCAAAAGTCGTTGACGATATGCTCGCGCGCGGTTCACTCAATATGTATATGTTTATAGGTGGAACAAACTTTGGTTTTACATCAGGTGCTAACCATTACGAGAAATTTGCACCAGATGTGACAAGCTACGATTATGATGCACTTCTTTCTGAAAATGGCGATATCACTCCTAAATATATGGCAGTACGTGAAGTTATAAAGAAATATGTTGATTATGAATTACCTGAAATTCCGGCTAATCGTGAAAGACGTGGATATGGAAAATGTGAGCTTACTGAGAGGGTGGGCATTTTTGAGAGTTTAGAAAAGCTTTCGTCACCTATTTTCTCAAATGTTCCAAAATGTATGGAATATTATGGTACTGGTTATGGATTTATTGCATACCAGACTACACTCAATAGAGATTATGTGAATGTAGAATTATTGTTAGAAAGCCTTGGCGATAGAGCACAGATTTATATAAATGATAATTTAGTCGATATTCTTTATATAAACGATAAATTGAAAACTTCATTTTCTGCTAAAAAAGGTGATACGCTTACTCTTCTTTGTGAAAATATGGGCAGAGCAAACTTTGGAGCAAAAATGATGCGTAAAAAGGGTATTGCAGGCAGATGCTTAATTGATGACAGAATTCATTTTAATTGGAATGTGTATCCACTTCCTATGAATAATCTCGAAAAATTAGATTTTAGTAACAATAATTTTAATGAAAAATCTGCATTTTATAAGGGTAAATTTAATGTGGATAAAAAATGTGATACATTTTTAAAGCTGGATAATTTCAAAAAGGGTTTTGTTACAATTAATGGCTTTAATATCGGACGTTTTTGGGAAATTGGTCCACAAAAAACACTCTATGTTCCACGCTCAATTTTAAGGATTGGTGAAAATGAAATCATCGTTTTCGAAAGCGATGGCATAAAAGGTGAGCCGGTTGTTGAGTTTGGCGTTGAGCATATTTTGTGAATTTAAAATTAAAAAAACTCAGTTAATTGACTTTTTGAATCAATTAACTGAGTTTTTGTTTAAATTTTATTAAGCCAATAATTCCGAATTTTACGAATTCTGAATTAACCCAATCCCTTTTTCAAGAGTTGCAAGGTCAATCATTCCGCCGGCACTTGCTTGTAAGTAGCCGTCTTCATCAATAAAAAATGTAGCAGGGAAGCCGGTTAAACCATAATTATTAACAGCTTCCATGTTAGTGTCAAAATAAACATTAAAGTCGAAGCCCTCGTCTTCGTAATACTTTTTTGCCGTTTCCATTGTTTCCTGATAACCGTCTGTTGCGTTTATCATTAAAAACTCAACATCAGGATACTTTGCGTAAGCACTGTTAAAATCTGGCATTTCTTCTTTGCAATAAAAACACCATGTAGCCCAGAAGTTAAGAACAACAGGCTTACCCTTGTAGTCTGAAAGCTTAACTTCATTTCCATAATAATCAAGCACAGTAAAATCTGGCGCCTTTATTTTTTCGTCAGTTTGTGAATTTTCATTTGAGTTACTGTTTGCTTCGGTTGTGTTTTGCAAAAGGCTATCGCCACCAAAATCTTCAGTTAAATTATTATAAAGAATTGTAGCTCCGCCAATAAGAACAACTAAAGTAATTGCAATTATTATCCATTTAACGTTATTTTTCATATTTTAACTCCTATGCTAAAAAAGATAAAAATTTACCGAAAACACCAGTAGCCATAAGAATACCAACAAGAATTAAAAGAGCACCACAAATTGTATTTATTATTTTGTAGTGTTTTTTAATAAATGTAAATGCACCACGTAATTTGTCAATGAGAATTGCACTTATAAAAAATGGAATACCGAGCCCCAGAGAATAAAGCAAAAGCATTATAACGCCTGTTAAAACTTTACCCTCGCTTGTCGCAAGCATTAAAGCAGAGCCTAAAAATGCACCAACACATGGCGTCCAGCCAATAGAAAACACAACACCAAAAAGTAATGATGAAAAGAACCCTAAATTTTCGGTGTTAATAGTTTTTGCACCTTTGAAGATATTAAACTTAAACACACCCAAAAAGTTAAGTCCGAAGAAAATTACAATAAGACCAGTAACTATATTTACAATTGTTTTATACTCTGTGAGTAGTCTGCCGAATGTTCCGGCTAATGCACCCAACATAACAAAAATTATTGTAAAGCCCAATATAAAGCCCAATGAATTTTTAATAGTCTTTTTTGTGTTTCTCTCAGAGCCACCAGCAAAATATGAAACATAAATTGGTAGCATTGGTAAAAGGCAAGGAGAGATAAATGTAATTATTCCTTCGAGGAATGAAATAAAATATT
>CALFTN010000025.1 GCA_937916395.1 uncultured Clostridia bacterium
GTCTTACAAAACTGCTCGCACCTAAAATTGTAAAGATTTTGGTGCAGTAAGGTGTTTCTTTGGCACAGTCATACTGGCGTATAACAAGACAAAAAACGGCTTAATGTGCCGAAAGATTTAAATTTTAGGCGTACGGGGTTCGACTCCCGTCACCTTAAGCAAAGGGGATGTTTCTATGAATATTACTATTATTGGTCGCAAATGTAATCCGCGTGAAGATTTTCGCACGAGAGTTGAAAAAAGACTTTTAAAAGTAGAAAAACTCTTTGGTGAAGATGCAGTAGCTAAAGTTACAGCAATAGTTGAGAAAAACTATCAGGCTGTAGAAGTTACTGTAAACAAAGGCGGAATGATTTTCCGTGCAGAAGAACGAGCAGAAAATATTAACGATGCTCTTGATGAGTGTGTTGATTCACTTGTTCGTCAGATAAGAAAAAATAAAACGAGACTTGAAAAGAAACTTCGTGAAGTTACTTTTGAAGATTTCAATATAGAAGAAGTTGAAGAAGAAGCGGAATTTGATTTGATACGTGAAAAAACAGTTGCATTAAAACCACAGAGCGTGGAAGAAGCAATTTTACAAATGAATCTTTTGGGACATCAGTTCTATATGTTTCTTAATGCAGATACAGGAATTGTGAACGTAGTATATACCAGAAAAGATTCTGGTTACGGTTTGATTGTTCCTGATTACGACGATTAATTTTGTTTCGATTAAATTTGTGTGTAATTTTTCATTTTTCCTTTCTTTGCAAGGTGGGGTGCTTCGGCACCTCACCTTGCATTTATTGACCAAAAAATTCTAATGTGTTAGAATTCTTTGGTCTTGTGAAAGGGGATAAAAGATGAAACCTTTATTTTGTATTGATATTACAGAAGATAAAAACAATTTTGTTACCAATGGGGATGAATTTGTAGTCCAAAAAACCGAGGAATATTTAGTTGAAGACGTTTTGAATTCTGCAAACAATGTGAATGAAGCAGTTCAAAAAGCAAGTATGCCGTTACCTATAAGAATTTTGCATATTATTTCTGCATTAGGTAGTATTATTTTTTTGAGAGTGTTTCTTAAAGTTGCTTTTGATGGATTTGAAGCAATAAAAAATGCCTTTAATAATGCACCATACATATTTTTTATAGGTATTTGTTGTGCTATTTTTTATTCTGTTATTCTGTTTTTTTCACTTAAAAAGAAGAAAAAAGTGTTATCAGGTGAAGATGTAAATAATGCTAATAATGATTTCGAGAAAAGGTCTGAGGCTATATTCAGTAGGTTGAACATTCCTGCAAGTGCACTAAGAATGGATGTTATGGAGTTTACCTATAAATTGAAAAATAACGAAATACAGTTTAAAGCTAATGGTTTCAGTCCAACACCTATTAGTATGCTTGAACTTCGCGTGTTTGTGGAAGATGAAAATCTTTTTTTAACTTCACTTGAAGCCAAGTGGTTAATTCCCTTAACCGAAATAGGCGAATTTGTCAAAATTGAAAAACGTATAGGATTCAACGGTTGGAATAAAGACGTTCCATTTAATAAGGGTGAATACAAGCAATATAGATTAGGTAAGGATAATTACGGAATAATGTATATGAAACCTTATTATATAGTTAAGATAAATCACAATTCAGAAGAGTTCGGTTTATATTTGCCTTGTTATGAGATAGAAAATTTTAAAAAGATTATAAACAGACAATAAAATAAGAATAACCGCCCGTTCAAATAATTGTGAACGGGCGGTTGCTTTTGTGTTTAATAAAGTGGATATTTGTTGCAGATTTCTGTCACACCGTTACGGATATAATCTATATTATTTTCGTAATCTGTAGCAGCTAACTTAATGAATTCTGCAATTTTAACCATTTCGTGAGCACCAAAGCCCCTTGTTGAAACAGCTGCAGTACCCACTCTTATACCACTTGTAACAAATGGTTTCTGTGGGTCATTTGGAATAGAGTTTTTATTGGTTGTAATATAAACATTATCAAGCCTGTGTTCTAATTCTTTACCAGTAATGTTAAGTGAACGTAAATCAAGTAAAAGCAAATGGTTATCAGAGCCACCAGATACCATATCAATACCTTGCGCACAAAGTGAGTTTTCAAGAGCTTTACAGTTGGAAATAATTCTTTTACCATACTCTTTGAATTCTGGTTTTAATGCTTCACCAAAGCAAATTGCCTTTGCGGCAATTATGTGCATTAAAGGACCACCCTGAATACCTGGGAAAATTGCTTTATTAACCTTCATAGCAATTTCTTCATTGTTGGTAAGAATAAGACCACCACGTGGACCACGAAGAGTTTTATGAGTTGTAGAGGTAACTACATCTGCGTAAGGAATTGGGGAAGGGTGCATACCACTTGCAACAAGACCTGCAATGTGTGCCATATCTACCATAAAGAGAGCATTAACGCTGTCAGCAATTTCTCTTATTCTCTTAAAATCTATTGTTCTTGAATATGCAGAAGCACCAGCAATAATCATTTTTGGTTTGCATTCGTTAGCCTTTTTTTCGAGTGCATCGTAGTCTAAAAGACCATTATCATTTACACCGTAGCTTTCAAAGTTGAAGTAACTGCCACTTACATTGACTGGGGAACCGTGCGTTAAGTGGCCACCATCAGCGAGGCTCATACCTAAAACAGTGTCACCAGGTGTTAAAAGTGCAAAATATACAGCAAAGTTAGCTTGTGAGCCTGAGTGTGGCTGAACATTTGCAAAATTACAATTAAAAAGTTTTTTTGCTCTTTCAATTGCGAGATTTTCAGCGATATCAACACATTCGCAACCACCATAATACCTTTTTGATGGATAGCCTTCGGCATATTTGTTAGTGAGAATACTACCTGAAGCTGCCATAACAGCAGGCGAAGTGTAGTTTTCACTTGCTATAAGCTCAATGTTTCTTTCCTGACGTTCCATTTCGCCCTGGAACGCATCAAATAATTCGCTGTCGCTCATTTTTAAGAGTTCAAAGTTTTTTTCAAGATAGTTCATAGCTTTCATTCTCCAATATAAGAAAATAATACCTTTACATTTTACAATAATGAGTGATTTATTGCAATACCTAAGTTCTGGTTATTCTTTAATTCAGAAAAGTTTTAAGTTATTTACAAAAAGCGACAAATATATTCTGGTATTTTTGGGAAATTTAATATTGTGTTATATTAAAATAATGGTATAATTATAATAGGAGAATTTAGTGCTTTATAATTGTATCGAAGGGGTATGATTTATGACAGTCAGCGAGTTAAAATCAAAAATCAGGGAAGAAGCCGAAAAGCGTGGGACAGTAATACTTGCTCACACTTATCAGAATCCTGATATTATTGATATTGCAGATATAACAGGCGATAGCTTCTTTTTGAGTCAGAAGGCAAAGGATTTGACGGAAAAAAGAGTTATAATGTGCGGAGTAAGGTTTATGGCAGAGAGCGTAAAAATTCTTTCACCAGAAACTGAAGTAATACTTCCTGTGCCATCTGCTACTTGTCTTATGGCAGAGCAAATTTCACCTGAAAGGGTGCGTGAATTTAAAAAGAATAACCCAGATACAGCGGTTGTTGCTTATATAAATACTACGGCAGCTTTAAAGGCTGAATGTGATGTCTGTGTTACAAGCTCATCTGCATTAAAGATTGTAAAATCGCTCCCTAATAAAGATATTCTTTTTATTCCTGATAAAAACTTAGGTTCTTATGTAAAGAAACAAATTCCTGAAAAGAATATTATTCTCTGGGATGGTTTTTGTCCAGTTCATAACAAACTCACAAAAGAAGATATTATAAATCTTAAAAAGGAGCATCCAGAAGCACTTTTTGCGGTTCATCCTGAATCTCCTGAAGAAGTTTTAGAGCATGCCGATATGATTGGTGCTACTTCTGAGATTATTAAATATGCGAAGAGTCAGAGCGGAAAAGTAATTATAGGAACAGAAATTGGCGTTGTAGATTATCTTTCAACTCACGAAGAAAATGGTGAAAGATTTATTCAACTTTCAAGAGAAAAACTCGTTTGTGAGGATATGAAAATTACAACTCTCAATGATGTGTATAGAGCTTTGATAGGTGAACAGGGCGAAAGTATAGTATTGGATGAAGCTTTAAGAAAAAAAGCACTTAAAAGTATTGATAGAATGTTAGAATTAGGTTGATGAAAATGAAAATTTCTGAACTTAAAAATTCATACGATGTTGTAATCGTAGGTAGTGGTATAGCAGGGCTTTATGCTGCACTTAACTTTCCACCTACGGTAAGTATTCTTATGCTTTCGAAAAAAGAACGCCATATTTCAAATAGTTCATTGGCACAGGGTGGCGTTGCGTGTGTTCTCGATTTAGAAAATGATAGTTATGATTTTCATTTTGAGGATACATTGATTGCAGGAAAGAATGAAAATGATTCTGAGGCAGTAAGAGTTCTTGTTGAAGAGGGTCCTAAAGATGTACTTCGCACAATAGAGTATGGTGTAGAGTATGACAAAGATGAAAATGGTAATCTTATAAAAACTCTCGAAGGTGGTCACTCAAAAAGAAGAATTCTTCATCATAAAGATACATCTGGTAAAGAAATGGTAGACAAGTTGATGTTGGCAGTTGAAAAGTTGCCTAATGTCACACTCTCAGATAATACAATGGTTACATCTATGTCCAGAATAACCAATGGTTTTAAAGCTACTATTATGCGTGATGGCGAGTTTAAAACTGTGTATGCATCATTTTGCCTTTTAGCCTCAGGTGGTATAGGTAGAGTTTATAAATATACAACTAATCCTTCGGTTGCAACTGGCGATGGAATAAGACTTGCTTATGAAATGGGAGCTTCAATTAAAAATTTAAGTTATGTGCAATTCCACCCGACTGCATTTAATGGTGCTAATCGTGAACAATTTTTAATTAGTGAAGCAGTTCGTGGTGAGGGCGCGTATCTTTTAAACTGTAATAAAGAAAGATTTATGGACAGATATGATGAGCGTCTTGAATTAGCTCCGAGGGACGTTGTTTCACGTTCAATTATTATGGAATCAAGAAGGCTTGGTAGTAACAGCTTTTATCTTGATATACGCTATAAAGGTGAAGAATATCTTAAAAAACGTTTTCCTGGTATTTATGCCGGATGTTTAGCACAAGGTGTAGATATAAGCAAGGATTTAATACCAATATTCCCTTGTCAGCACTACCTTATGGGTGGTATCGAGACGGACCTCAATGCAAAAACGACATTGCCAAGACTTTATGCGGCAGGTGAGTGTGCTTGCACTGGTGTGCACGGAAAAAATCGACTTGCGAGTAATTCACTTTTGGAAGCACTTGTTTTTGGAAGACGTGCTGCAGAGGATATTATGAGGTGTATAAATGCTAATTTCTATGCAGTAAAAGAGCAAGCTGAAGAAAATACAGATTACAATGGTGCACCTTTACCAAAAGGAACAAGAACAGAAATAAGAGAAATAATGCAAAAAGCATATTTTGTTATCCCTGACGAAGGTGCAATTCACCAAGGTAAAAAACGAATAGAAATGATTTTAAACAGGTTAAGAAACGGCAAATTTGCTATAACTGCAGATTATTGCGAGGCTCTTTCACTCGCAACGATTGCTTATATTATTCTAAGGGAGGCAGACAAATGATTTTGCCACAGTTTTATGTAGATGATGTAATTAAAAGAGCAATAAGCGAAGATATAAATTATATTGATGTTGCTACCGATTATTTGCTCGATGAAAATGAAAAAAGCAAAGCGAAATTTATTGCTAAAGCAGATGGTGTTCTTTGTGGCATTGAGGTTGCTATGCGAGTTTTTAGTCTTTTAGATGAAGAGTTTACATACACTTTATATCAAAAAGACGGTGAAAATGTTAAAAAAGGCGATGTTATTGCCGAAATTGAAGGCAGAACAATTTATCTTTTAAAGGGCGAAAGAACGGCTCTTAACCTCCTTCAGCACATGAGTGGTGTTGCAACCCTTACAAATGAATGTGTAAAGCAGATAGAGGGTACAGAAGCTACTATTGCAGATACAAGAAAGACTTTACCTGGTATTCGTTCACTTCAAAAATATGCAGTGACCTGTGGTGGTGGTAAAAATCATCGTTACAATCTTTCAGACTGTGCTATGCTTAAAGATAATCATATTGATGCAAAAGGTGGAATTACACCTGCAGTTAAAGCTTTGAGAGAAAAAATCGGTCATACAGTAAAAATTGAAGTTGAAACCAGAACTTTAGAAGAAGTAAAGGAAGCACTTTCTGCTGGTGCAGATATTATTATGCTTGATAATATGGATAATGAAACCATGGCAGAAGCAGTCAAAATAGTGAATAAGAAAGCTTTGCTTGAGGCTTCAGGCAATTTAACACCAGAAAGACTTCGTTCAGTGGCACTTTTGGGTGTTGATATTCTTTCAATAGGTGCGTTAACACATTCAGTTACAGCTTTCGATATATCGATGAGAATGGCTTGAAATAAAGGGTTTTGTGTTTTTTGAAAAATATATGGTCTGAAAAAATCGACCTTGACGAATTCTTGCAAATATAATAAAATAAG
>CALFTN010000026.1 GCA_937916395.1 uncultured Clostridia bacterium
CAGTGGTCAGCAAGTCAGTGGTCAGCAAGTCAGTGGTCAGCAAGTCAGTGGTCAGTATTATAAAAACAACTACATTCTCTCATTCTTTGATTTACAATAATCTTTAAATGAGAGAATGTAGTTTTTAATTTTAATTATTAACTGACCACTGACCTACTGACTCACTGACCACTATTAATCAATATTTATCATCACTAAAATCAAAAGCTTCGACTGGTATACTTTCCTCTTCTATATAACCTAATACCTTAGAAGCTGATGCTTCAACACTTTTAAGCTTAAAAGCACCAACAATCTGCTTAAGTGTCTGAGCCTGTCCAGAAAGTTCTTCTGAAGCAGAAGCACTTTCTTCACTAGTTGCAGAGTTGGTCTGAACAACTGCAGAAATCTGTTCAACGCCACCCTTAAGTTGTGTTACCGCTGTTGCCTGCTCCTCAGAAGCGGTAGCAATTTCATCAATTTTCGCAGTTACAGAGTTAACCTTTTCAACAACTTCAAGAAGTGAAGACGCAGTTTCATCTGCAATTTTTGTACCATTTTCAATAGCCTTAATTGCACTTTCAATAAGAACCGTTGTGCTCTTTGCTGCTTCTGCAGATTTACCTGCAAGGTTACGAACCTCGTCTGCAACAACTGCAAAGCCCTTACCTGCTGAACCAGCTCTTGCTGCTTCAACTGCAGCATTGAGAGCTAAGATATTTGTCTGGAATGCAATATCATCAATAGTTTTAATAATCTTACTAATTTCGTTTGATGTATTTGTAATATCATTCATAGCAAGAACCATTTCTTGCATCTGAGCATTACTTTCATTTATACCTGAAGAAGCATTATTTGCTTGCTCTGTAGCTTCAACTGCATTCTTTGCAGTATGATTAATATGTTCTGAGATTTCAACAATTGTAGCTGAAAGCTGTTCAACACTACTTGCCTGCTGTGTAGCACCTTGTGAAAGTGCCTGTGCACCACTTGCAACCTGGTCTGCACCATTTGCAACCTGGTCAGAACCCTGATAAATCTGATACATTGTATCTGTTAAATCAACAACGATTTTATTAAGAGCATCAAGAAGTGGTCTGAAGTCACCTTTATAAGCATCTTCATTCTGTGATTCGATATCAAAGTTACCTTGCGCTATTTCATTTAACATATAGCTCTGGTCACCGATAATTGTGTTAAAGTCATCAACAATGTCCTTAGTAGCAAGTGCCAAAACCTGAGTTTCATCAGGTCTTTTAACTGTTGGAACATCCGATGTTAAATCACCCTGACCTAATTTATTAAGTCTTTCAGCACATGCTTTAACAGGCTTTGAAATATCGTTAGCTAATTTTAAGCCCATTAAGTTTGCAAGAACTACTGCAATTGCAATAAAAGTCATGATGAATGTAATAATCAATTTAGACTGACTTTCTAAGCCTTGATGACCAGCGTCACCAGAAGCAACCTTTAAATCCATAATTCCGTTTAAAGCTGCATCAATTTTGTCATATTCAACATCAAGCTCATCAATAAAACGACCCTGAAGCTCTGCTATTACCTCTGCACTAGCGCCACGTTCATCACGTTCTGCCATAATATCTGCAGCAACCTTACCATAATTTTCAAAAGCTATAACAGCTTCTTCATAAAGAGCTAATTCCTCTTCTGTTTGTAAAGTTTCTTTTACAAGCGCGAAATTAGTGTTGAATGATTCCTGATACATACCAAGCTGTGAACGGCAGAAAGCACGTCTTTCTTCATCATAATAAGATACATAGTCGTGTATGTATTCATCTACTAAACAGAAATCCTGAATTGCACGGCCACAATCGCCCTGTGCAAAACCATAGTTAGTAATAAGCTGACCATACTCTGTTGTACATTTGCTCATAAAGAATGATGCAAGTGCACCACCAATAATACAAAAAACGCCAACTAAAATAAATGCGGTCACAACACGTGCCTTAATACTTTGCATTTTTGTCATATGCTTCATAATTTTCACCTTTGCCCCTTTAAATTTTCAATTCAGATAATTCTCGCTTCTTTCCAATTTAATTTTCACACACCAAGTCTATGTCAGGTTTCACATAGACCCACGAAGATTATTATACATTTTTTAGGTTTATTGGTCAATATTTTAGGTTATTTTTCTATATGTGCAAAAAGACGATTTTTATATACCTTTTTTCGACACTTTGTCGATTGTAACATTTATTACAAAGTCACATAGTATGTACAAGATGGTATTTAAAGTAATTTAAAAAGGAGATTTTTGATGAACAACTATAATAACGCTTTTAATCCATTATTCAAACCATCTTGCCCAAAAACAGCGTTACCAGTTGATACGACTGTTACTATGGCTTATGTTCCATATCAGCTTGATATGAATGTTTATTGCCCAGAAGTTGCTTTGCAAAACGGAACACTCTTCCCTGTTCTGGATAAGCCATTTTTTGGAGGTAGATGTAAATGAATGAACGAAATAAATTATTGCAAAAGCTTTCAGCCGCTCAATTCGCAGTGTGGGAGCTTCATTTGTATCTCGACACACATCCTTGCGACCAGAATGCAGTTGCACTTTGCAAAAAACACGAGGCAGAAGCAGATATGTTGCGCAAGGAATTTGTGGAAAAGTACGGCGCACTTAAAGCGGAGTGCTGTAACACTACAGAATGGCTTAGTGACCCTTGGCCATGGGATTATACAGGAGGGAACTGCTAATTTATGTTCAGCTATGAGAAAAAGCTTCAATATCCAGTAAACATTAAAAACCCAAACCCAGCACTTGCCAAAGTGATTATTAGCCAATACGGCGGCCCAGATGGTGAATTGGGCGCTTCCTTGCGTTACCTCTCACAAAGATTTTCAATGCCTTACCCAGAATTAAAAGGTCTTTTAACTGATGTCGGCGTTGAGGAATTAGGGCATTTGGAAATGATTGGTGCTATAGTATATCAGCTCACACGTAACCTTACAATCGATGAGATTAAAAAGGCTGGCTTTGATGCATACTTCACAGACCACACAACAGGCGTTTACCCTACTGCTGCAAGCGGTGCGCCATACAATGCATTTTCAATGCAGGTCAAGGGCGATGTTATTGCAGACCTTCACGAAGACTTAGCCGCCGAACAAAAAGCGAGAGTCACCTATGACAATCTTTTAAGACTCATAGATGACCCTGACGTTCGTGACCCAATTAAATTCTTACGCGAACGTGAAGTTGTGCATTATCAGAGGTTTGGAGATACGTGTAGTCAATCTGGAAAAAATAAATCCTTATATATCGGGCAGAATCGGCGTTCTGCCCGACTTTTTTATTAAATATTCCAGATTATCTCAAGTTTGTCTTTTGTCACATAAATTCGCTTTATAATGGCATTTGCAATCTCTCTTTTTCGTTCAAAAGAGAGCTCATTAAACTTCTCGAAATCACATATAACTTTTTCTTGTGTCGATGAATTGTTATTGCTTAATCTCTGAATATCAGCTTCTATTCGTTTCTTTTCAGTTTCCAATTCTTCAACATTTTGATTTATGTATTTCATAACCGTTGCACTTGCATCTTTAACACCTTTGACTATTTCAAGAATCTCTTCGTCAATTTCAGCAATTCTTAATTTCAGTTCTTCAATTCTGTGGTCAGATTGCAAATCAACTTTTTGTTCAATCTCTTTATATGCTGATAACTTTTCTTTCATCTTTTCGTAAATAGCATTTTCGAATTCATCTGAATGAATTGTTCCAGCACCACTACACAATTTGTCATTCATTTTCCGTGAGCATAAGAAGTAACTTACATTCTTTGCTTCATAGGTTTTCTTAACAATTGCATAACCACAGTTACCACATTTAATAAGACCTGCAAGCCAAGTGTTCTTCGCTTTAGGGTTACGCTTGATTTGTTGTTGAGCTAATGCTCTTTCACGACAAGCAATCCACAAATCAGAATCAATGAAACCTTCGTGAGGTGCAATAACCAGAACTGCATTTGATAAATCTGTTTGCTTACTTGTGTCTTTATCTCCTCTGTATAAATAACAACCGTTTGTACCGATAAAATCTTCAGGCGGATTTATAATTTTTGTACCCTTTGATTTATAGAAATTATATATATTCATATCGGCTTTTACATAAATGGGATTCTTGATAAAATCCTGTACTCTTGCACGTGTTACTACTCTTTTTCTTACTGATGAAGCTGGCATATTACGAACAGCTTCTGCAATATCGTAACAAGAGTTATTCACACTTGAATACATTTCATAGATCTTTTTAACTACTTCTACCTCTTCAGGAATCTGTTCATACATTGCAGTTTTAATTCCGTCTATGGTTACATCAACTCTTTTAAATCCCATTGGTACAGGTCCACCCATATAAAAACCTTTTTGTGAACGTGCTATGTAGTTATCACGAACACGTTGCTGAGTAGTTTCTCTCTCAAGCTGAGCAAAGGTAATACAGATATTAAGCATTGCTCTACCCATAGGTGTACTTGTATCAAATCTTTCGGTTGCCGAAGAGAACTCGACTTTTAATTTACTGAAGGTATCCATCATAGTTGAGAAGTCAAGGATACTTCTGCTGATTCTGTCAAGCTTATAAACTATTACTTTTGTGATACCTTTTTTACCCGATTTAATATCCTTCATCATTTTCTGGAACTCGGGACGGTTGGTATCTTTACCGCTAAAACCTTTATCCTTATATACTACATATTCCTCACCACGTGCTTCATACTCACACATTTCAATCTGAGATTCGATTGAAATACTGTCTTCTTTTTCTACCGATTGTCTGGCATAAATTGCTATCATAGATTAATCACCTTTCTATGACACACTAAGCCAAACACACAATACCTTAATTGGCTTGTAAAGTCCAGACTATTCTTCATTATTTCCGAAAGCCTTTGCTAAAGTATTTTTTATATTCATCTCGGCAAATTCGAAGTCATTTCTGGTGAGGTTTGGGGCATATTCTTCGACTATAATAAAACGATTACCTAACTTTATCTCTGAACTCTTAACAAGTTTCTCGGTAATAATCGGTTTACTCATAGCACCACCCCCTGTTTACATATATATTATAAGGACAAGGTAAGGTATTCTTTTTTATAACTTGGCGTGGCATAAAACCACGACCGTATCACGATCCTTTCTTAATTTATTTCATCTTACATACCAGACATAACTGGTCCGGTGTATTCTTCGTTTTCATTTTCTTCATTGTTTGCATCTTCATACCGATTGCTGTATGCAGATGTTGACTTATCAATTTCATTTTCATTATTCCTTTCTTTTTCTTTCTTGTGTTCATATATAGCTAAAGCTGTGCCGATTGCAAGACCTGCAATTACGCCCATTGTAGCATCAGGTTCTTCCTCTTCATCATCTTTTCGCTTGCCACCTATTGCACCAAGAGTTGACAAAGCAGAACAGACAGTACCGACGTTATTGAGGACACGAGCATTCCTATTCCTAACTGAATTTGAACTTTTCGTCTGGTTAACATTCTTGCTGCGTCGTCCGCTTTCATTGTTAACCACTCTATCTTTTCCAATGAAGCGTTCGTAATCTCGTCGATTCTGTTCCCAACCTGTATTTCTTGGCGTTTCATTTCTTCTAGTGTACTTTCCGTTTTCTTCAGATAAGTCTCCAGGAATTTTTCCATCCTCATCAATGATTCTTTGCTCATTGATTCTTGACTCTCCGACCAGACATTCATTATTTCTTCCATTCTTCTGGCTGTCAGAAGTCTGGTAAACAATTCCATTATCTTCGGATAAAGTTCTGTATTCATACTCAGAAGTTCCACCATTGTA
Source organism: uncultured Clostridia bacterium (assembly GCA_937916395.1). Taxonomy (GTDB): domain Bacteria; phylum Bacillota; class Clostridia; order Oscillospirales; family Acutalibacteraceae; genus DTU089. The sequence goes on from CALFTN010000026.1 coordinate 5,816, forward strand.
TCCCAATCCTTTTCCTGAATCGGAACCATCACAGGCATAGAACTCTGACTGAGGTTCTGTATATTCTGCGAATTCTTTTCTACAAGATTCGCTATCATAGTATTTTTTCTTGTTGTAGAGCATTGCTCTGAGTTGTAATTCATATTCCATATTCTCCTTTAAATATTTTTCATCGTGTAATTTTATGTCACGACATTTCTTTCCATCAGGACAAATGAAAGTAATATATTTTCTTTCCTTTGTCCAAGTAACTTTGTATCCTTGTTTATTCATTTCATTAAAGAAATCATTTTTGTTACCGGATTTTTTCATAGCGTTATCAATTTCAGACATCAATCTGAACTTCCAACTGTCACCTTTTTCAGCTGCACGATACTCTCTTGTTGACAACTTATCACCACTTTTAGTGTAAGGTTCAAGAACAGAAAGTCCGTGACTTTTACAAATATCATCGTTAAGTCCACGCAATTTTTTGACAGTATCTGGTGGTTGACGAAGTTTTTTTCCGTTTTCAAAACCAACAGAATTGATAACAAAATGATTATGCAGATGGTCAGCATCGCTATGAGTTGCAACCAGAACTTCATATCCTGGCCACGCTTTTTCAGCAAACTCGAGACCAATTTTGTGAACGTCTTCAGCAGATATTTTTTCATCTTGCGAGAACGATTGCACATACTGATAGAAATTCATTCCATCAGTTTTCTTGTAACTTTCTTTTGTAAACATAAATTCAGTAAAAGCATTTTCACCATCACAATTAACTCCGCTTACAAGTCTTCGGCTACTGTCTTCATCATAAACTTTTTTATCCTGAACACAGTAATTTATGACACCTTTCATTGCACTGATTGTCTGTTTACTTTCTTTAATATATTGAAAAGTTGCCATCAGTTTTTACCAACAAGCAACAACAATTGCTCATAAATTTTTCGTTGCATTGAGATAACTTCATCGAAGTTATATGAACTAATCACGCCAGAATTTATCTTCATAGCAATCTGATTTATGTTATTACCGATTCGTTTTAATTCCAACAACAATGGTTTTGTATCTTCAGTAACAGAGATTTTACTCTTTGAAGAAACTGAAATTATGTACTCGGTAAGATTCAATTTTGCTTTACTCGCTTTCTTTTCAATCATCATTTTTTCCGACTCAGTAAGTCGAATAGTCAGCGTCTTATCACGCTTTCTCTTTTCAACCATTTACATTCTCCTTTCATAGTGGGTTCGGGCTACCGCCCGTAAATTTTGCGACCGGATATCCGGACGCTCTGCTTGCCCCAGCTAAAGCTGGGTAACTTGTCGAAACCCAAGATTACACTGGATTTTTAGACCTTTTCTCGACGCCCTTATCTTTGTTTTAAGCGTATCAATTTTTTTGCACCCTTCCTGTAATTCTAAGTGCAATTTTCACCTCCTTGTTTTTTGATGTGCATTCCGCGATTCGTTCCTACAAGAGAAAGTTTGTATGACTTCCTCGTGGAATGCGTTTTTGTCTGTCTCACCCAACATCGTTCCTACGCTGCTCCCTGTAGATTTCTATTCACACTACAAGGGCGTACAGCGCGTTTTGTGGGAGTGGTAGGCTTACCGATTCTCTTTCGAGAGTGCTTTCACACCTTTCTCCTGCGGCACAGAATTTCTTCTGTTGTCATCGCTCAATCCACGTGCTCCACATATCCTGCTGGCAGACTTATTTAATTGTATCGACAGGCTTTTCTTTTTCGCCTGTCTATGATATAATTCTAACAGAGATTTTAGTGCTAAGAATGAGAAAGTGAAAACAGTAAAAAAATCAAAAGTTTACTTTTTCACAAAAAGGAGACCTATGGAATTTCACGAACAACAATTCGGATTGTATGTAACTTTAGAAGATGATGGTTATATAAAAAGAACTCTCATCTCAAAAGCTGGTGAAGAAGATTTTCCTTCTACCAGCATTCAAGATGAGGTTATACTGTTTTCGGAATTAAATTTTGAACCTTATTCAAAGGTTGTGGATGCTATTCAAAACATAGCAGACCAATTAGATTTAGAAGATAAAGAAACAATGACAACAGAAGAAAAAGAAATATTCAATTCTTTTAGTTCATTAGTTGAAGATTTACTGGATGAGTTAGAAAAAGAGCAACAAATTCCAGGGTTGCTTTTGAGAACTACAATACAAGATTCATTACCAATAATTGATGATTCTGTAGAGTACGCATATTTAGCTACTAAAATAATTCCAGAACAATTAAGAGCAATCGTTGACTACAACTTTTTCATAAACAATTTGTTTTATAATATGGATGCTAAAATTCCACTTATTGATGGTACGGATTTTTATTTTCTTTCAGCATTAAAAATACAACAAGAATTAACTTTTGCAGGTGTTTTGGAAGCACGGTATTTCTTCAGGTCAATAGTTGACTATTTTGTTTTCCTGACTATGCAATTTTTAAACACCAACCCTAATGTTACAAGATGCAAATGTTGCGGAAAGTTCTTTGTTCCTAAAACTAAAAAAGCAACAAAGTACTGTGACCGAATTGTCAGAAATAATTTAACTTGCAAACAAATAGCACCTATTGTAAAGCATCAAAAATTAGCTTCAAGCGATAAAGTTATTGAAGCATACGATAGAAACAAAAGAAAAATGTACCGCCGATACGAGCGTAACGACGGTAAAGTATATATGTCAGAAAAAGGATTAACTTACAACGATTTTTATGAGTGGAATGACAACGCAACCGAAGCAAGAGACAAGTATCTCAACGGAACAATCTCTGCTGAAGAAGCGTTGGTGATTATTGAGATTAAGGATTGAAAGAGAGAAGAACACCGGGAGCAAAGATTCTGCACAAATCTGTAAAAACAGACTTGTGCAGAATCTCGAACCAGTATTTTCCTAACTAATAACTATTATGAAATAACGCCCATAAATTTTATTTTCTTTGATATCTTTCAATCCTTAATTTTATTAAGAATAAGAATAATCAAATCGGATGTTTTACTAATATATGCCAATCTATCACATTTATGAGAAATAACGCCATCAATTATTTTTTTTAGGTTTTCTACTGTTTTTCGTGCTTCGGACTTAAGATGAACAAATTGTTCTTTTTTGATCATTACTTCATCAATTAATTGAAGAAAAGTAATTATATTCATATATGCAAAAGGATTGTTTGACACTACACCATTTTGAACTTCCTTTCCTTCTAAGAAAGATTTTAGAACATAATATGTATTAAGAAACATTTCAAGGTTTAAATAATTCATATTAAATTTGTTTATATGTTCAAAAGTAAAAGGAGCTTTTGAATAATACAGAAAATGAAAATAAAGATTGTTTGTTGCAACTAGGTTCTCTTTAAGTAATAATGAAATATACTTATCTAAGGGTTCATTAACATTAAAATATCTACTTAATATAATGCAAATAGTTCGGTATTGTATAAGATAAGAAAAGTCTATATTTGCACTAAGCGCATCTTTCTCTATTTTTCTAATTTTTTCTTCTAAATAATTCTTAAATTGTATGTATTGTGTATTTTCACTTTTTATTGCATTCCCGACACTATATAATAATTGTGTTTCAACACAAATACTTTTCTCATAATTCTCATCGATCAAAACATCAACAATATTGCCCGTTACATTAGTTTGCTTATGTTTCAATAAATGTTTCATAAACAAATTCATATCATCAGAAAGAACAAATTTTGACTTTAATAATACAGAGATACGTTCTCGATCATTATTTTCAAACACATCTATTATTTCTTGTGAAACAGCCAATGATACTGCATACGTATTATTATTAAGTCTTAATAAATCAGTAGGGACATCATTATTCTTTTCAGCACTAAAGATAAACTCTGATTTCCTATATTTTTCTAGTGTTTTTTTTGTAAACTTACCAGTAATATAGTTATTAAGGAATGTATATAAACTCTTTCTTCGATTGATTTCCTGACAATTATTTGACAGCATACTTAACAATCTAAAATCAACATTATTAAGTCCAGCATTCATTATAAAGGGTTTAACCATATTAGAATTAAAATCACATTTTAGTAACCTAAAATATTCTTCTGCTTTACTTAACATAGGCTCAAAATCATTAGAATGTAAATTAACACCTCGAAAATCTATATTTATCCCATTTAAACGTTTTGGTACTAAATATATTGATTCATCGTTTCCTATTACATTACCAATACAATAACTAATATTCACATAATTATTTTTTTCTTCAAGCAAATTAAACAATGCATTATAATAGGGTGCTTTAATATCAATACCATCAAGGAAAATATACAAATCACTTTGTGAACTCAACAACTTTTCTAAATAATAAATCATTTGCATATCGCTAGGAACAGTATTGGATGAATATTTGGAAAAATCCACTAAAATAGCTTTACACCCTTCTTTTAATGCATAATAATATAAATATGACATAAATGTCGATTTCGCTGTTCCTGAGCGCCCACTTAAAAGAATCGTTTTTCTATCATTTGATGAAAGTGCCCTAAAAGCTGAGGAAATGCATTCACCCTTATCAAAATTTTGATCATCAACATCAATAAAATATTCACACAGTTTTTCAAAACATCTCATAACATCATCAAAATTATTTGAACCATTTTTAACAAAATCATCAGAACTATAATTTTTTATTGATGAATCGAAGTATGAATAAATATTTTCTGAATTTTTCCCTGGAAAATCATGAACTTTTGTGCAGTAGTTAGAAACAACCCAACACAAGTTATCCATAGCTAAATCTCTACTTCCACACTCCTCTAAAACTTTTTTGTATTCATCTCCATAATCTGATGGACTTTTAAATACTAATATTTTGCTATTTTTAATAGAATTTTTAGATTCAATTTGCTTAATTAAATTGTGCCATAACACGAGATAGTAAGCTTCCATATCTATTACATCTAAATTTTTTCGTACTATAGGGAACTTATCTTTTCCATGTTCACCTTTTATAACTTCAGGAACAGTTACACAGCCCCCTGATATTATACGGTTTTTATCAAACTCTTTAAAGTTATCCATATACTCGATAGGAACTTTTTTAGTTAATTTTTCCTTGAATAATTCAACCTTGTTTCTACTGTAGTCAGATAAATCGGTCAACGTCTTTTTTATATTGAAATGCGCATCATCAGAATAATTCAAAAAAGAACCTGTAATATTGTTAGATTGCCATTCGGTATCAGTAGCATTTTCTTCACTAAAAGTAGATAGTTTTTTAGAAACAAGAATTACATCACCTATATTAATATCTTTACTATTTACCCCCGCTACGCCTAAATTTATATACAAATCAGCTTTGTAATATCGTGATAATTTATAAAAAAGAGCACAAGCTTCTGTATTCCCCATGGAATTTCCATTAGATACCATAACGCCTTTTCGCTGAGTTCCTAATTTATCAAAAAAAATAAACTCTTTATAGTTATCACAGTCTTGTTCAAAAGTTATAAATTGATTGTTGTAACGAAGAAAATATTCTCTTTCTTCTTCTAACATAAAAATTAAAATCACATCAACTTTTTTTAATGGTTTAGTTTTTCTCATATGGTTTCTCTTCTTTCTTAAATATTATAAGGTGCGTTGCATGATTTGAATCGCAATACATTTTTTGAGTTGAATACATAGGATAAGAGACTTTTATTTTATCAATAAATTTAATTATATCGGTTTCATCATATTCAAATACATGTGAAGAATGTCGTAATCCGTTATGAAGATTTGCATAATTACAATTATATGTTTTATTTGGGGTAGTAAATATTACAATATTAGGACATATTATTCTAAAAATCAGGGAAATAAACTTCTCTAAATCTTCGGAACAAAGATGTTCAATCACTTCCGATGCAACAATAGCATCATATGCAACCATTTCATATAAATCTTTTATTTCTAAAAATGATTGTTGTAAAAATTGAACACTATATCCTTTAGTGACATTTCGAGCTTTTAAAATTCTTTTAGCTGAATTATCAATACCCATAAGCTTTGAAAATTTTTCGCTTTTAGCAAGTTTTTCAAGTAAACGTCCTGTTCCACAACCTAACTCTAAAATAGATGAAACATTGTTTTCTATTAAGGCATTGTATATAGACAAGTTTCTTTCTTCATATAGTGCCAAACAATTCACTTCCTTCTACAATAAACCTCCATTAGTAAAACTAACTTATATATAACTTATTCTATTTATACATGACAAAAAGCGTCAAAACCTTTATTACTTTTTGAAATTTATTATATGCCATTTAATAAAATAACGATACATAATCATACTAATAAGAATAGTTCTATTCCCTTGTTTATTCAATAAAATCCACAAAAATGCTTTCATTTTCGACAAAAACGCTTATTTTTCGACTTTTACAAACAAAAAACAACCCACATCGTAGTTATAATTAACTACGATGTGGGTTGGACTCTTTTTCACTTATTCAAAAAACCAGCCATATTTTTAATCTCAGTTATGACATTATCATCTTCAATAGTAGGAATTTCATTTGTATTAAAACTACCTACTAATTTATAAATCTCTGTGGCATTTATATGATTCAATATTCCACACAATGTTTCATAGGCTTTTTGTGGGTTACCATCGCCACCGCCGACAAGGATTATAGCACCTTTCTTTGATTTGATTACAGGTGATTGATTGCGAAAATGTTTAGCAGCAAAATATGTTTGAAATCTGCTACAAATATCGAGAAGTTTTCCTGTTGGTTGAGAAAAATATATTGGTGATGCCAACACAACATTGTCACAATCAACTATGTAATCATATATTTCTGACATTTCATCGTTGATTGAACATCCAGCATTTTCCCAGCAATATCGGCAATCAATACAGGGAGAAATATCGGAATAGTAAGCGTTAATGATTTTGTATTCTCCATTTAACTGTTCTGTTAGTATATTAATTAAACTTGTAGTATCACCATTCTTACGTGGAGAACCATTTATAATAAGTGTTTTCATAAGTTTATCCTAAATTTTTACGATACACAACTTCAATCGCACCACAAGAAATCTGTGTGTTATCTGTAAGTTCAAATCCATGCTTTTCGTAGAATGTACGAGCACGAGTGTTCTTCTCAAATACCCAAAGTAACACACTGTTATATCCTGAATTTTTAATTTCGTCGATGATATGATTCATCATCATTGAACCGTATCCTTTGCCCCGATTATCACTCAAACTGTGAATACAGATAAGTTCTGCACAATCCGAAAATTGAGGATTTCTGGCTTTGCTCCAAGCTGCGATACAATGCGGTTTACCATCTATTTCAAGAATTGATATTTCTGAATAATTGGATTTTAAAACATTTAGATACATTTCCTGTGCTTTATTTACATCTGTATATTTTATCAAATCATCTGCTGAGATTATATCTGCAAACGCTGTTTTCCACGATTCTGTTTGAATATATGCAAGTATCTTTTCGTCACCAACTTTTGCTTTTCTTATTTTTGTTTTCATATGATTCATTATAAACTCAATCTTCTGATTATCCTGCTTTTCTTTAACATTCATCCTATAACCGTCTTGTGAAGATTTTTGATAAACCTTCAGATACTGCTCCAATGATAAAAGCATAAATTTGATTCCTTTTACATTTCTGATTTTAATATCACAAATATCAATATCTGCAAAATCTTTCAATCCGTCAATTGAAGCATAGGAATAATCAACACCATCTTTACAAAATGTGTGTTCGTGTTCATCAATTAACTCATATCCGTGACTTTCCAAAAACAATTTGAACTCTTTCCATTTGTCACCTGTTACAAACACTTGCGGAATAAGAATATCGATATCATCTGCATTTAATGATGAATCTGTTAAAACTTCTACTCCTAACGAACCATAAAGCAATGGAACAATATTAAATTTGTCATTAAGCATTTCTGCATTTTGTAAAAAGCAATTAAACTTAGTCATTTATATCACCTTTATAAATAACATCAATTTCATCAGCATTAGGCACTTCAAATATTGAAGCGCATTTTTTTGCAAAATTTTCGTCAACATAATAAGCTGTTGTTTCTTCGGCTACTATTGCACTATTTCTTTCCTTTAAACGTGCCTTCCAAGTTTCATCGCTTATGTCGATATAATGAAATTCACAATCCATTCCATGTGAACGATAAAATTCCTTTGCAAAATCACGCTCTGTTTTAGTCCAGAATCCCCAATCGAGAACGACATTTATTCCTGATTTAATAATCTCTATAGATTTTTCAAAAAGATATTTTTCGGTTCGCTCTACATATGTGTCATGATTTTCTCCTGCATCACGACCAAACAAAGCAAGTGTTATTTCATCAACCGAAAGCAATATAGCATTATTTTCTTTGCAAAGTTTCTGTGCGTATGTAGTTTTACCACAACAAATCTTACCACAAGTTAAAATTACTTTTGACATAAATAACTTCCTTTTTATAACTCTTTCCTAAAACATATAACTCGATTAGTTTCTTCAAATCCTATTGCCATATGGAAATTAAAACTATTTGTGTTATCAAGTTCGCAATCACTTGCAAATTCTGTGCATCCTTTTGATTTTGCCCACAATTCACATTCGTGAACTAATTCTTTAGCATAGCCTTTATGTTGATATTCCGCTTCAACAAAGACACCTTCTAAATATCCTACTGGGGATGAATGTGTTCCTTCAACATAATCATGTCGAAGTTGACATTGCGCAAAACCTACCAGTGTTTCACCGACATACTTTATGAAACACACAGCGTCATTATTTTTTAAAACTTCAGCAAAATCAGATTCAAGTTCTTCCAATGTATGATTACTCCACATTTGAATAGCAAGTTCTGCTAATATTGGAGATTCTTTTTCCGTTGCTTTCCTTATCATAAACTATTCTCCCACGCTTCTTTAAGCTCTTTTATACTTTGGTAACGCTCGTTTCTATCATTACTTACAGCTTTTGTTGCAACTGCAAACGCTTTATCTGACAGTTGCCAATCATCACCAGTACGGTTGTAATTACCGAAAAGAGAAAAGGCAAAAGCACCGGCACAGTAAACATTTGTTATTTCGTCAATATTTGCACCTTTTTTGTATTCTTCTGGTGACTGGAATTTTGAACTGCCCCACATTCTGCCCATATCGTTGACACACGGTTGCTTTCTGAAAAAGTCAATATCACAGATTGTTGTTTTATGATTTTTAGCATCGTACATAATACTACCGTCATAAAAATCAACTGCAACATATCCGCTTGAATTGGTATAGTCCAAAAAATCAAGAATATCACTGAATACATTTAGCCTATCTGTAATTGGTAAATTCATAAATCTACGATGTTCTGCAGGGTACATTCTACCCATACAGTCACCATCAACCCACTTGAAAACAAAAGCAAAACCACCACTGATTTCTTTTGCTTCAACAAACTCAATGAGATTTTTGTGTTTCAAATTCTCATACACGGGTAAGGTTGATTTCAAACGCTCAATCGCATCTTCAGGAGTACCAGTATATGCTTCAGTCGGCGCACCTGCAAATTTTACAAAATATCTTTCACCGTCTTTTTCTGTACCGAAACAGATATTACCTGAATCCTGGTCATCAAATACTTTAAACACCTTTCCATATTGGCTGATAAAGCTGAAATCGAAAGGTTCTTTAATTTTGTATGGCAAACCATCTATGTATTGCAAATAGTAACCCTTGAAATACCAAGTTGGCACAGGGTTCTGCATATTGTCATACCATCCGAGGACGTCTTTTGCTTGATTAAGCATTGTCTTAATTTCACCGTCACCGAATGAAATTGCCCACGGAATTGACGAAAGCATATTACTGCTGATATAAATGGCAAGGAGTTTCCAGAAATCCATTGGTACTTGCATTTCAAAATATCCGTTAACAATACCTGATGCGAAAAGCGGAGCAGACTGTGCACACCACACAATGCGATTGAATTCTTCCCACGGGTCACCAAAATCATATCGGTCAAAGTCTATAATAACGA